>JAAEQP010000463.1 GCA_024231375.1 bacterium
ACCGGCTTGTCCGGGGCCACGGCTTTGCACGCGGCCGACACGTCCCGGTACAGCGCACGGATGAGGTCGGCGTGATCGCCCCAGAACACGTAGAGTTCGTAGGGCACGTAGTACCCCTCGAAACACGCGAACCGTCCGTAGCGCTCGTGCAACAAGGCGATTCGTTTCCGGGCACGCGCGATCTCGTCGGCGGGGTCTTCGAGCGTCCACCACTGCGACGCGAACAGCGTGTCCAGGTAGACGCGCATGCCGCGCCGGTCCAGTTCTTCGAAGAAGGGCACCAGCGGGTCGCTGGTGTTCTTGGCAAGATCCTGGCCAACGAAGGGGCCGTTCAAGATGAGGAGATCCATGCCTAGCGCTTGGATGGCGTCCAGTTCCGTGCGCCATGCTTCGATGGGTTGGGCGGCCAGGTCGGGCGTCATCCACCACAGGGTGCCGACCAGGCTGGCGGGTTTGGGGCTCTCCGACGCATGGGTGCAGGCCGCGCAGGTCAGTGCGACGACGGCCAGCACGGCGCGAAGTGCCCAGGTGTGGCGCCGTGTGTTGGGGGTCGAAAGACCCCTCACCCTGCCCTCTCCCCACCGCGGCGGGCAAGCCGTTGGGAGAGGGTAAGAGAAGACGTGTTCCGGGTGGACTCGTGTTTGGGCATGCCTTGCATATGGTGGGGGGCGCAGCGGACCGGATGCGGGGATCGCGTGCAGACTGGGAATCGCTGAAACGCCAAGCGGGCTCATCAGAAATCGGACTCGTAGATGTCCTCGCCGAGGAGGCGGCCCAGCATGCCGAAGCGTTGATAGCGGAACTGTTCCGCGAAGGCGTAGCCGGCCTTGGCGCCGACTTCGGCGCAGAACTTCCGCATGGCGTCGTCCATCATCGGAGCGAAACCGGTGGCATCGAGATCGGCCAGCCCGGGCAGGTCCACGCCGATAGCTTTGGCCTCCTGGGCCAGTGCGTCGACGGTGAGCCACATCTGGGTTTCGTGCTTCAGAAGCGCCTCGATCTTCTTGTCGATGGTCGCGGAAATGTCGACGAACAACTCGGCGTTCAGGGGCCACTTGGCGATCCAGTAGGCTTCCGTGACCGGGTACGGCGGATGTTCGTGTTCCGGATGGAACATGGGGTTCCCCGCGAACGACGCGGCTTCAAAGGTCGCCATACCGACGGCGCGATGGTCCGGATGGTCCTCGTAGGGCGCGTAAGGGTCCCAGCTCATGACGACATCGGCCTGCACCTCGCGGCACATGGCCATAACCTTGTCGCGCAGCACGTTCGGATTTTCCTCGTTCAGGCAGGCGTCTTCGTAGGTGTCCAGGCGCACGTCGCGCAAGCCCAGCACCTCGCCGGCGACCACGGCCTCCTTCGCCGAATCCGCCACGAGTTCTTCGACCGGAAGGCGGTACGACCCCTTGGAATTGTCGGTGAGGATGTACTCGTAGACGTCGTAGCCCATCTCATCCACGAAACGCGCGACGGTGCCGCCGGCGAGGAATTCCATATCGTCGGCGTGGGCCACTACCACCAACACGGTCTTCTTCTTACTCATACCTCATACCTCATGCATCGTCTCCCATTTCGCGGTACCACGCCACAGCGCGTTCCAACCCGTCACGTACGGAAACTTCCGGTTCGTATCCAAGAACGGACTGTGCTTTCGAGATGTCCGCGTAGGAATCGCGGATATCGCCTTGACGCGGCGGCAACAGGTCGGGGTCCAGCGACGTACCCAGCACATCGTTCAGCATACCCACAATGTCTAGCAGCGACGTCGTGCTTCCACACGCGATGTTGAACGATCCTGAGGTGGGTTCGGTCTGCTCGCAGGCCAGCAGGTTCGCACGCACCACGTTGTCGATGTAACTGAAGTCGCGAGATTGCAGGCCGTCCCCGAACACCGGCGGACGTTCCCCCGCCAGCATCTTGCGGACGAAGATGGGGATGACCGCGGCGTATTGCGACTGGGGGTCCTGGCGGGGGCCGAACACGTTGAAGTAGCGGAGCGCCACGATCTCCATGTCGTAGAGATCGGCGAAGGTTCGGGCGTAGAGTTCGTCGGCGGCTTTGGTGACTGCATACGGCGAGATGGGATTGAGCGGCAGGTCCTCCCCCACGGGAAGCTGGGTGACGTTGCCGTACACCGACGATGACGACGCAAACACCACGCGGCGGACGCCTGCATCGCGCGCCGCCAGGAAGACGTTGAGCGATCCCTCGACGTTGGCGCGGTTCGACCGCAAGGGGTCCCGCACCGAACGTGGCACGGACGGGATGGCGGCCTGATGGAGGCAGAGTTCAATGCCCTCAAAGGCGCGTGCCAACGTGTCCGCATCGCACACGCTTCCTTTGACGAACTCGATGTCGTCCCGGATTCCGTCGAGGTTCTTGGACCGTCCCGTGGACAGATCGTCAATGACGCGGACCCGGTGACCTTCCAGGAGCAGGGATCGGGCCAGATTGCTCCCGATAAACCCCGCGCCGCCGGTTACTAGAAACGAAGCCATCGCACCTCCCCTGTGTCGTGATTATAGGGGATGGGGCACACCCGCACAACGGCGAGATCGTCGCGTGCCGGCCTTGTTACCCCAACTCGACGAGGGACGAGTCGTAGTCTCCAGGCTTCTCGAACCCGAGCAGGTTGAGGGTGGTCGCCGCCACATTGCTCAGTCCGGCCCCCTCGACGCCCGTCATCTTCCAGGTATTGGCCCCGGAGTAGTCCTTCAGGATAAAGGGAACCGGGTTCAGCGTGTGCGCCACCATAGACTCCCGTTTGCCCTTCTTTTCCTGGAACATGCAGTCGGCGTTGCCGTGGTCGGCCGTGACGATGAGCACGCCTTTGGCAGCCTCCAACACGGGCAGAATCCGCCGCAACCCCAGATCGACCGACTCCACGGCCACGCGCACGGCCGCGGGAATGCCGGTATGGCCGACCATGTCGCCGTTCGCGAAATTAAGGCGAATGAACTTGCGGTCGCCTGACTGAATGGCCTCGATGACCGTGTCGGTGATTTCGGCGGCCTTCATCCACGGCCGCTGCTCGAAGGTGACCCGGTCCGATGGAATCTCGACGTATTTCTCGAGGTTCTCGTCGATGTAGCCCGAGTTGTTGCCATTCCAGAAGTAGGTTACGTGGCCGTATTTCTGGGTTTCGGAGACGGCAAAGGACGTCACGCCTTCGGTACACAGGTACTGCCCGACGGTCTTGTCGATGGCCGGGGGTTCGACAAGGTAGTTCGTGGGAATCTGGGCGTCTCCGTCGTACTGCATCAACCCGGCGTAGAACACGTCGGGGCGGCGCTTCCGGTCGAAGTCCGAGATGTCGTCGTCCTCGAAAGCCTGGGAAATCTCGATGGCCCGGTCGCCACGGAAATTGAAGAACACCACCGCGTCGCCGTCCTCGATGGTGCCGATGGGCTTGCCGTTTTCGGCGACGACGAAGCTATCCATATACTGGTCCGTGATGTTCGGGTCTTCGTCGTAGTAGGTCTGCACCGCTTCGGAAGCGGATGCGAACTGCCGGCCTTCGCCGAGTACGTGGGCATTCCAGCCCTGCTCGACCACGCCCCAGTTGGCGCCGTAGCGGTCCATGGTGGTGACCATGCGGCCTCCGCCGGAGCCTATCCGGTAATCCATGTCCGACCCGGAGACCGCCGCGAGTTTCTGCTCCAGGGGTCCCACGTAGTCCAAGGCGCTTTTCTCGCCCACGTCGCGTCCGTCCAGCAACGGATGCACCCGGACACGTCCGACCTTGTCGCCGGCGCACCGGTCCAACAAGGCGAAGAGTTGGTCGATATGGCTGTGGACGTTTCCGTCGGAGAGGAGGCCGATGAAGTGGACGGTGCCGCCTTTGGACGCGCGATCCACCACGTTCGTCCATGCCGCGCCTTCAAAGATGGCGCCCGAGGCAATGGCGTCGTTGCACAGGGCCGCGCCCTGCGAGAATACCCGGCCCGCGCCCAGCGCGTTGTGGCCGACCTCGGAATTGCCCATATCCTCGTCCGTCGGAAGGCCGACGGCGGTACCGTGCGCCCGCAACTCCGTATACAGCGGCTCCTTGAGCAACGCGTCCAATTCGGGGGTGTAGGCCATGTGGACGCCGTCGGACTCGTCCTGTTTGCCGATGCCGACCCCGTCCATCACGATCAGGACGACCGGTCCCGGGAATGCCGTGTAATTCGCAAGTTTCTTCAGTTGGAGATCGCTCATCGGTAGTCCTTTCCTGAAAACAGAGCGGCTGACGCCGCGGAATGGCTTTCGACTGTGGGACAGTTCAAACGGAGAGTGTAGTCGGTGGATGGCGTTTGGTTCAACTCGACGGCGGTCAGCGGCCGAGATCGGCCTTGATGGTGAGCCATTCCGGGTCCGGCGGCGTTTCGCCGGATTCGAGCACCCATCGCCCGTCCCGTTCTCCGAATCCGTGGTCCGCGTACATCCGCGCGCAGGGCTGGTTCTGGGGTGTTTTCGCGAAGTGTCCGACGACCGGGAGGCTGGTGGGCCGGGCCATGGCCGCGATTTGGTTCAGCACGACGGTCTCGATGCCGTACCCAAACACCCGGCAGCTCAATACGAAGACGGGGATGTCGACTGCATCGGAGTTTGTGTGGACGACGACGACGCAGATTGTGCCCATCTGGCCGAATCGGTCTGCGCACTCGGCTACCAACACCCGCGCGTCGTCTGCCGAACTCCATTGCCGCACTTCACGGTAACTCGTGCGGCTGCCGCACAGGTTCCATTGGTTGGTGCGGTTGATGAGTTCCGTCACGCGTTTCAGATCGGCCTTCGCCGCTTCGCGGATGGTCACCTGGAGGTCCAGGTCTTTGAACAAGGCGGCGGGGCTTTCTTCGGCGGCGGCTTCGGTCCCTACGAAGCGTTCGCGCTCTTCCCGTTCCTTGTACATCCGGGTCCGGTCGAGTTCCGGGTTGCTCGGGAGGTACGTGGCCCACAGGTCCAGCGCGCGCCACGTGCGCGCGTCGGTGGCATCCATGCCCAGGATCTCGGGAAAGGCGGCATGCACCATCTCGCGTTCGTCGGCCCGGTCATCGACAAAGACATAGTGCTTGGACTTGATGTTCAGCGCTTCCTCCACGCGCCGCATGGCGATGGGCTTGGGGTCCCAACTGATCTGGGGATACACGAAGTCGTCGTCGCTCAGCGCGGCCCCATCCCAACGCACATTGGCCGGGTCGTTCTTCGACACAATCGACAGGACCACGCCTTTCTCGCGAAGCCGGCGCAAGGTTTGTTGGCGGTCCTGGTAATGGCGTACCGCGCCCTCGCCGATGACGCCGTCCCACACGGTGTTGTCCAGGTCGCACACCACCACTTTCTTGGCGAACAGGCCCCCGAACACGTGGAGGATGTCGCGGTAACGTTCCGCAACCGCCTGGCCCAATACGGCGGGATGCTGCAACGCCGAATGGTAGAAGTATCCGCCCAACGCCTGCTCGCCCAATGCGTCGGTCATGGCCACTTCGTCGAACACGAAAACATGTTCGTAGGTCGCCCGGTTTCGCTCGGCCACCCAACCTTCAAGCCATTCGTTGAACCGCTGCCTCGCCGCCAGACGCACGCGTTTCGTCAGCATGCGTTTGACCAGCCGCTTGGCGGGGGAATCCTCGCGCAGCACGTTCGACACGTTGTGTACGAAGACGGGGCAGTCGAAGAGGTCCGAGGCCAATTCGAGGGTTTGCCGGGTCTGCTCGATGGTGGCGTCGACGATGCGTTCGATTTCGCTGGCGCCCATGCGTCCGTTCCGCCAGTGGAGAAACCGGGCGTATTCGATGGAGAATTCGTAGGTAACGGGGCTGAAGAACACAAGATCGAACTTGGAATCGACGTATCCGCGCAGGGCATTGCGTTGGTCCACCGGACTCTTCGAGGTGACATAGGTCGGTTCGATGGCAATGCCGTCTTCCATGGCGGGCGCCACCAGGAACGACATGACATCGAGGAACAGGCAGTCCCCCACGAACAAGACGTTCAAGCGTTTAGCGCCATCGGCGTTCACCACACGGTGAATGTCGTCCAAGACGGCGGCGAACCGGTCGCGTTCCAATTCGGTTACATGCGGGGTAACGGCCTGCACAAGGGCTTCCGCGTCCTGCCGGGTGACCGCCTCGCGGACCGCTGCGCGATCTTCGGGGCTCAGGTCGGGGTCGTACACCTGCTTCAGCTTCTCGCCGATGTACAGATGCTTCCAGGTGACATCGCCCGAGGAGAGGTCGTGGCACAGGTAGTCAACGAATACCACCAACTCGCGCGCAACGAATCCGTCCAGATCGTCCCGTTCCGCCTCGAGCTGGGGCGCCCATTTCGTTGTCTCCGCGATGCTGGGGAGCAAGGCGCGGGCCACCTCGAACCGCCGGTTCTTCAACGCGGCGGCGCATGGTCCGGCAAGGGCGTCTGGCACCGGAATCCTCCTCGGGTTGCAGGTCTTCCAGAGGTCGTGGAAACGAAGCCAAGCATGGCACATTTCCATCCCGGACTGCCAGCGTGGCGCAGGCGCGGTCATTCGTGCCGTCCTGCGTGGCGTCGACATGTGTCGCGACATGCTTGGCATATGGGCGGTTGCCCTCTATAATGGTCGACCGGCATAGTTTTTTTTGGTGTCGACCAACCGCGGTATTGACGGGAGGAGATGAATCCATGGCCAAGAAGAAAGTCAACGTCGCCATGATCGGCGCACAATTCATGGGGAAGACCCACAGTAACGCATGGCGCAAGGTCGGTATGTTCTTCGACACACCGGTCGAGCCCGTCATGAAGGTGATGTGCGGCAAGTTCCCGGAAGAATTGGCCGTCGCCGACAAGTACGGCTGGGAAGAGACGTCCCTGAACTGGAAAGAAGTAGTCAACCGGCCCGATATCGACATTGTCGATGTCTGCACGCCGAATTTCTTGCACCCGCCCATCGCCATTGCCGCCGCCAAGGCGGGCAAGCATGTGGTGTGCGAGAAACCCCTCGCCAACACGCTCAAAGAGGCCAAGGAAATGCAGGCGGCCGTCAAGAAAGCCGGCATCAAGCACATGTGCGGCTTTTCGTACCGGTTCGCACCGGCCGTTGCCAGCATCAAGAAGATGATCGACAAGGGTGAACTCGGCGAGATTTTCCATTTCCGCGCTGCCTATCAGCAGGACTGGATCGTCGACCCCGACTTCCCCATGGTCTGGCGGCTGAAGAAGAAGCACACGGGATCGGGCGCCCTCGGCGACATCGGCGCGCACATCACCGACCTGTGCCAATATCTGGTGGGTCCGGTCGATGAAGTCTGTGGCGCCATGCAGACCTTCATTAAGAAACGTCCCATCAGCGACAGCGATACCGGCATCACGGCTTCGGGCCGCAAAAAAGTATCCAAGAAGATGGGCATTGTCGACGTGGACGACGCGGCGGTCTACCTTGGCCGCATCAAGGGGTCCAACACCCTGGCCACCTTCGAAGCCACCCGGTTCGCGCCCGGACGCCGCAACCACAACTGCATCGAGATTTACGGCAGCAAGGGTTCGGTCCTCTGGAACCAGGAAGACATGAACGTCTTCCAGTACTTCAACCGAAACGACCCCGACCACGTGCAGGGCTTCCGACGCGTGCACGCCACGGATGGCGGCCACCCGTACACCGAGGCCTGGTGGCCCACGGGGCACATCATCGGATACGAACACCTGTTCGTCCACGAGATGTACGAATTTCTCAAGTGCATCAACCGCAAGGGCGTGACCTATTCCACCTTCGACGACGCCGTGTCATGCCAGAGCGTGTTGGACGCCGTCGAGAAGTCGGCCAACAACCGCAAGTGGGTGAAGGTCAAGTAGGCGACAGGACGAACTGACCGGTATTTCGCGGGGCCTTCTCCTAATCCGGGAAGGCCCCGTTTCATTTCCCCGTACAAGAGGAGACGTTGCCCCATGGGATTTGCCCTGCTGCTTGCCATGACCGCCAACACGGTGTGCGCCGCTGAAGCGCCTTTCCAACTGGTCGCGGGCGAAACCTGCCCGGACGGTACAGTCGAGGTCCGCGGCGTCGCGGCCGGGCTGTTCGACCCGGCCCTCTGGCGCGAGGCCACGCCCCATCTCGTGCCCGACGCGCGGACACCGCTGCTTGCGCCCTTGGAAGGCAAGTTCCGCAACATCTACGCCCCGTCCGCGGTACGGTTGCCGGATGGTTGGCGCGTGTTCTACGGCGCGTGGGACGGCGTTGCGACGGGGAATGACCGCATCTACTGTGTGGATACGCCGGGGTTCCTGGACTTCGGCGAGCGGCGCACCGTGATTGAACACGGCGTGTTCATCCACGTCTGCAACGTCAACGCCTTCCGCAATGCCGACGGCAGCTACGAGATGGCCTGCACGACCTACCCCGACCCGGACGGCCTGAACAAGCCCGGCTACTTCACGAGTCCCGACGGAAAGACATGGAACGGCACGCCCATGCCGTATCCCGCCACGTACGAAGACATTGTCGACATCCAGGGATACGATGGGTATGCCGCGGCGGACATCAACGGCATGAACGTCATCTTCCGCGAAGGCGACAAGCTTCGGCTCTACTTCAACAACTTCAAGGATATGGGCCGCGTCTACCGCGCCACCGCCACCGAGGGCAAGACCTTCCAGTTCGAAGGACCCACCGTCGAATGCCCCTTCGTTGTGAACGACGTGAAGAAGTTCGGCAAGGATGGCGCTGCCACGTATCTCATGGGGCTCCACATGAACCGCGAAGGGTTGTGGTACAGCGTATCCGACGACGGCATGGCGTTTGAACCGCCCCGGCCTCTGCTCACCCACCTGGGCGACGCCGACCGCTACATCGTGGCCATTGGCTGGGTGGCAGACCAGGAACGCGTCCTGGGCGTGCTCTACGGTGCGGGAGCCGTGCCCGCCCTTAACGAGAACCGCATCTTCGCGCGCTGGCTGCAACGGCGCGTCGTCTTCGTTCCCGAAACCGGTGATTCCATTGCGCCTGCCGCGGCCGTTGGTCCGGACCGCCAACGCCTCCCCGTTGCGGGCGGAAAGGCGGTCAGAGGCCGGTTCCAGGTTTTCGCCGAAGACGGAGTCACTTTGCTGGGTGTGTCTGCGCTCCTTGAAATCGCCCCCGGGCAAGTGTACGAGTGGCGGGAGGCGGGCTGAGGCTGCGTGCGTGAAGGAGGTCGAGAAATAGAGGAAGGGGAGTGACGCGATCTCCGCGCCCCCCACGAGCGGATGCAGAACAACGGTGAAGCGGACAAGAATGCTGCACCGCGACATACACAACGGATGGGAGCTGTAACCGTGCATACACATCGACGCGTATCCGTCTGGGTGGTCCTGGGATTGCTCTGCATCGCCTCCGTGGGCGCTTGGGCCGCCGATGCGCCTTTCGGTTGGCGCGTGGGCCCGGCTGCCTGGACCTTCCGGCAATTCTCATTCTTCGAAGCCGTCGACAAGACCGCCTCTATCGGGATGACGTGCATCGAGGCCTTCGAGAACCAGCAGGTCCGCCCCGATGTAGAAACCAAGCTGAACGCCGACCTGTCCGATGAGGAGATCGAGAAGATTCGCGCGAAGCTCAAGGAGGCCAAGGTCACCCTCACCAGCATCTACATTCACACCATCCCGGGCGACGAAGCCACGTGCCGGCGCATCTTCGAATTCGCTACGAAACTAGGCGTCGGCTTCATCGTGTCCGAACCGGCGCCCGAGGCGTTGGACGTCATTGAGCGCCACTGCAACGAATTCGCCATCGACCTCGCCATTCACAACCATCCCGAAGGCAAATCGCGTTACTGGCATCCCGATGAGGTGATGAAGGTCTGTGAGGGGCGCGGTCCGCGCATCGGTGCGTGCGCCGACACCGGCCACTGGCTTCGTTCCGGCCTGGACCCGTCCGAAGGCATCCGCAGGCTCGGCGCGCGCCTCATTTCCTTACACCTCAAGGACTTGGACAAGGCGGCCGCCGACGCCACCGACAGGCCATGGGGCCAAGGCTGCGGCAACCTGGGCGACGTGCTGAAGACCGTCCATGAGCTTCGCCTGACGCCCGGCCTGTTCACCATTGAATATGAGTCCAATTGGGACAACAACCTGCCGCAAATCCAGGAATGCGGGAAATGGTTCGTCAATGCGTCCACCGCCCTGGCGGCTGAGGCCAGCCGCGACGATCCGCTGTATGTTGGGTGGGCGACGGCCGATATCACACCGCCTGAGCCCATCGCCCTGGCCGGCCAGTACAACAAGCGCCTCTCGAAAGGCGTTCGCGACCCGCTGACGGCGACCGTCCTCGCCCTCGAAACCCGTGGACCCGACGGAACAACCGAACAGGCCGTCATCGTGTCGTGCGACATCATCTCCCTGTCGCGGACCGTCCATGAATCCTTGCGCAAAGCCATTGCCGCTCGCGTGCCGGGCCTCGATGTCCGCAAGGTCCTCGTAAGCGGTACACACACCCACACTGCCCCCCTGACCGGCAAGCATCCACGCTACGAAGTGGGCAACGAACCGGGTGAGATGGAACCGTCCGACTATGCCGACTTCCTGTGTGACCGCGTTGCTCAGGCCGTATTGGAGGCGTGGGAGAAGCGTGCGCCCGGCGGCATGAGTTGGGCGCTGGGCCACGCCGCAGTCGGCATCAACCGCCGGGCCCAGTTCGCCGACGGCAAAACCGTCATGTACGGCAAGTCCTATAAGGAGGGCTTTCGCAGTCTCGAAGGCGGAAGCGACCCCGGCGTGGAGATGATCTTCTTCTGGAAGCCGGACAAGACGATCTCGGGCGTCGTCATCAACGTCGCCTGCCCCTCGCAGGAAACGGAGCATCTCTACGAGGTTTCGGCCGATTTCTGGCACGACGTCCGCAAGGAACTGCGCGCACGTCACGGGGACGGCCTCTTCATCCTTCCGCAAGGGGCAGCCGGCGGCGATCAGTCGCCACACCGTATGATTCGCAAGAAGGCCGAGGAGGCCATGATCAAGCGCCGCGGCGTGACCTACCGGCAAGAAATCGCGCGCCGCATTGCCGATGCCTACGATGCCGTCCTTCCCGTGGCGGACCAAGACATCAAGTTCGCGCTGCCCCTTGTCCACGACAGGGTAGACGTCGACCTGCCGGAGGGGGACCCGGTGGAGCCGGCCACCACCTACGATTCGGTCCATCCCATCCAGGTTCACGTGATCCGTATCGGCGACGTGGCCATGGCGAGCAATCCCTTTGAACTGTATCTCGACTATGGGCTGCGCATTAAGGCCCGGTGCAGGGAGCCTTTCTTGACGCTCATTGTCCAGCTTGCTGACGGCAAATGTGGGTATTTGCCCACGGCCAAGGGCGTCGGGGGCGGGGGCTACAGCGCCTTGAAGTTCCTCGTCGGCCCTGAGGGCGGCCAGGTTCTCGTCGATAAAACCGTCCACCACGTCAATTATCTCTGGCCGTAGCGAATCGGCAGGCTTGACAGGGGTGGCGTTGGGGTCCCGGGAACGGCCCCGGCTGACGGGTGCTGAAGGAAAGGTTGAGCATCGGTGCCTAGGTTTGCTACACTACCGCGCTTGTGCCTATTGGAATGGCAGAGGAACAACCAGACAAATGGCAAGGAGGTGAATAACATTGCGGACTTACGAAGCGCTCTACATCGTTAAGCCGGACTTCGGCGACGATGAGATCCAGACGATAGTGAAGGAGACCGAGTCCCTCGTAACGGACAACGGTGGCTCTATCGTGCGCTCGGAGACCTGGGGCAAACGGAAACTCGCCTACAAAGTGAAGCATTGCACCGAAGGCGTCTACGTTCTGCTCCGATTCGAGGCGGAGCCCACGTTTATCGTGCGGCTGGAAGGCTATTTCCGCCTGTCGGAATCCATCATCCGGGACCTGGTGGTCTACTTCGATGAGAAGACTCTGCGCCTTGAAGAGGAACAGAAGAAACGGACGGAATCCGAGATCCGAGCCAATGCCACGTCGCGGTCGCGAGACGACGACGGTCCTTCGGGCCCACGCCGGCCACGAAGGTACGATGACGAGGACTAGTAACGACAAGCCTCAACGGGGAGAAGACGGATGTCAGACCTGCGCATGCCGGACTTTAATAAGGTGATCCTGGCCGGTCGGTTGACCCGGGATCCCGAGCTGCGGTATCTGCAATCGGGAACGCCCCTGTGCAAGATGGGTTTGGCGGTGTCCAGAACCTACAAGTCTTCGGACGGCGAACGCAAGGAAGAGACGCTGTTTATCAACGTCACTGCTTGGCGTGGAACGGCTGAGTACTGCGGCGAGCGCCTGCGCAAAGGCAGGCCCATCATCGTGGAAGGCCGCCTGAAGAGCGACGAGTGGGAAGACAAGAACACCGGTCAGAAGCGTACGTCCATCGAAGTCCAGGCGGATCGAATCCAGCAGTTGGACTGGGACGAACAGGGCGGACGGCCTTCGCGTCCGGAACCGCGCCCCATCGAAGAACCGGTTCCCGAGGACGACATCCCCTTCTAGACCCCCCGAGGGCAAAGGAGAATATCAGGCATGGCGAAGATGTCGATGCGGGCCAAGGCTAAGGCCCGAAAAAAGAAAAAGAAGAGCATGGGACGTCACAAGGTCTGCCGGCTGACGGTGGATCGGGTCGTATATATCGACTACAAAGACGTGAACATGTTGAAGCATTACGTGACGGAACGCGGTAAGATCATCCCGAGGAGAATCACGGGGGCCACCGCAAGGCATCAGCGCATGCTGACGCGCGCCATCAAGCTGGCGCGTCAGATCTCGTTGCTGCCGTACGTCGCCGACTAAGGCCGGTGAACCGGGCGTATCCGGCCCCGGGCCATGATGAGTAACGCGGTCACATGGATCGTGTATGCCGCCACGTGGACGGTCCTGTTCTTCGTGTGCGGCCTGACGACCCTGATGTTCGGGCCCAATGTGGTTGGGTTCGGCCTGTTCCCTGTCGCCGTGGCACTCTATGTTGTGCGGCGGCGGTTCGGGTTCGCGGCGGGGCTCATCGCCTGTGCGGGGTTGGGCGCGTTTCTGGCGCTGGCACTTCGCTGGGCATTGGCCACGGCCTTTGCCGAACAGGGCGACGCGTCCTTCATTTCGGACGGACTGCAGGGCGCTTCGGTGGCGGCAGTCTACTATGCGGTCATGGCCGCATGCGGCGTATTGTTGGGCGAAGGCATCCGGCGGCGTTGGCCCTATGGCCGGGTCGTGGCGGCGGTTGCCGCGGCGGTATTCATCGTGGCCGTGGCAAACATCGCCTTGGCGTGGGACACGTGGAACGCCGATTTGGACAGCATATTCGAGCTGTTCGAGTCGAAGTTGCGTAGCGACCAGGGCCAGCAGACGGACGAAGGCGTCGTTGCGTTGCAGTTGGACATGCTAAACTGGCTGCGCGACAATCGCAATGCTGTGGCCTTCGGCATGAACTTGGCCGTGATTCTGGTTCTGACGTGCGTCGCGGTATCGGGCACGTCGAAATGGACGCGCGACCTGTACGGTGAACCCGGACCGAGGGGTTGCTTCCGCGAGATGCGCCCACCGGACTGGTTCGTGTGGATAGCGATAGGCGTGGCCGTGCTGTGGTTCGCGGACCATCGGTGGCCGGAGATAGGTATCCGGCTGGCCGCGTGGAACATCGGCATCGGCGTCGGCGCCATCTACTGGTTGAACGGGTTGTCCGTGTTCTTGTACGGCACGCACGTCCTTCAGCCGAGCATACTGGTATATACGGCCATCGTGCTCATCCTCGGCTATACCGCCGGGGTGTTGCCGGTACCGTGCTTCGTCGGCCTGTTCGACACGTGGGGCGATTTTCGCCGTAAGTGCGACGCCATCGCCGCCGCGCGACGCGAACGGGACTCCGACGACGAAAACTGAACTTACGAACGGAGATGTTTCCGACCGAAACGTCAAAGGGAGGTTGAGACCGTGAAGGTTATCCTTTGTGAGAATGTAGCCAACCTCGGGGAAATGGGAACGACGGTCAACGTGGCCGCCGGGTATGCCCGAAATTATCTGATCCCCCGAAAGCTCGCGGTGAGCACCGACTCGGCCAGCGCCAAGCAGATCGAGCATGAGATGCACATCATCCGCAAGCGCGAAGCCAAGTTGCGCGAAGAACTTAACGCTGTCGCCAAGGGCCTCGAAAGCGTCACCGTCGAGTTCAAGGCGCGCGCCGGCGAAGAAGACAAGATCTTCGGTTCGGTGACGTCGGCCAACATCGCGGACGCCCTGAAGGAACTGGGCCATGACGTGGACCGCAAGCGCGTCCTCCTCAAGGAGCCCATCAAACAGCTGGGCATCTACACGGTTCCCGTCCGCCTCATGAGCGGTATCGAGGCCAACGTGAAGGTCTGGGTGCAGAACGAGACCCCGGCGCCGGAAGAAAAACCGGCGGAAGAGGCCGAAGAGACCAGCGAAGCGGCGGCAGCGGAAGCGCCGGCAACGGCAGAACCCGAAGGCGAGTGACGTGGCGGCCCGGCGGGAGCCGTCCCCCAGGTTCGACCGAACTCCGCCGCAAGACCTTGAGGCGGAACGATCGGTCCTCGGGGCCGTGCTGCTCAACCCGGACGCCATCGGCACCGTTATCGAGATCCTGCACGAGAACCCGGGCGACGTCTTCTATTCCGAGAGCCATCAGCTCATCTACGGGGCCGCCATCGCCCTTTTCGGGCGCAGTACCCCTATCGATGCCGTCACCTTGGTGGACCAACTGAAGCGCGACAGCGCCTTGGAGGCAGCCGGCGGGGCCAGCTACATCGCCGAGCTGACCGGGGCGGTCCCCACGTCCGCCAATGTGGAATACTACGCCCGCATCGTGCTCGATACGGCCATTCTGCGCCGTCTCATCGCGGCATGCACGGATGTCGTGGGCGAAGCGTATCAGACGCCGGACGACGTGAACGAACTCCTGGATCGCGCGGAGTCCGGCATCTTTTCCATCGCCGAGAAGCGGCAACTCAACCCCATCCACAAGGTCGCCGACCTCCTGACAGACGCCGTGAACCGAATCGAGACGGTGATCAAATCGCAAGCCGGGTACACCGGTCTGCCATCCGGGTTCCACAAGCTCGACGAGATGCTCTCGGGATTCCAACCTTCCGATATGGTGATTCTCGCGGCGCGTCCTTCCGTCGGCAAGACCGCCTTCGCCCTGAACGTGGCCTCCAACCTCGCCATCCGCGAAGACAAGAGCGTCTTGCTGTTCAGTCTCGAGATGTCCAAGGAACAGTTGGTCGAACGGCTGCTGTGCATGGAAGGCCGCATCAACTCCAAGCGACTGCGAACCGGGTTCCTGGCCAAATCGGAGTTCCCAAAGCTCATCCCGGCCGCCGATAAACTCAATCGCGCCAACATCTTCATCGACGACACGCCTAACATCAGCATCCTTGACCTTCGGTCCAAGGCGCGCCGTCATGCTGCTCAATACGGTGTCGACATGATCGTCATCGACTACCTCCAACTCATGCGCGGTGGCGGCCGTGTCGAGAACCGGCAGACCGAGATCGCCGAGATCTCGCGGTCTGTGAAGGGGTTGGCCCGCGAACTGCGCGTTCCTGTCCTCGCACTCTCCCAGCTCAGCCGCGAAGCGGAGAAGGACGACACGGGAACCCCGAAGCTGTCCCACCTCCGCGAATCCGGTGCAATCGAGCAGGACGCCGACGTCGTCATGATGCTGTCCCGCCCGCCCGCACACAAACGCGTCGGCGATGACGACGAATCCGGCGCCATCGACGACAATACCATTACGCTGACGGTCGCCAAGCAACGTAACGGCCCAACCGGCGTCACACAGCTCTATTTCGAGAAGAACATTCAGCGGTTTCTCGATCCCGCGCAAGGGGCGCCCGAACAGGAATACGCCGCGCCACCCGCCGAGTACGACGGAGGGTATGGCGGCGACGATGAGTTCGAACCGCCCGACGATGACGACACGCCGTTCTAGCGCCGGTCCGGCGGCCCGCGGCGGGCGTCCCCTCGTAACCGCATCCTGGGCCATACGTTGAACTGCCCTCCGTTCATATGCTAGAATCCCCGGTCCGTCAGGGGAGGACTCTGTCTGTCGCCCCCTGTGCGAACGTGCAAGGCTATGGATACGGATAATGTTCGAGTCGCTTTCAAAGAGACTGGAGAGCGCCTTCAAGAATATTCGCGGTCACGGCAAGCTGACCGAGAAGAACATGAAGGAGAGCCTCCAGGAGATCCGCCTGGCGCTGCTTGAGGCCGACGTCAACTACAAGGTCGTCAAGCGGTTCATTGCCGACGTGCAGGAAGAGGCCGCCGGACAGAAGGTGCTCGACAGCATCCACCCCGGCCAGCAGATCGTGAAGATCGTTCACGAAGAGTTGGTCAAGGTCATGGGCGGCGCCAACGAGCCCCTCAATATTGCCGGCACGCCCCCGACCGTCATCATGATGGTCGGTCTCCAGGGGCAAGGCAAGACGACTACGGCCGGCAAGCTGGCCGTTCAGTTGAAGAAGAAAGGTCACCGGCCGTTGCTGGTCGGCGCGGACGTATACCGGCCCGCCGCGATCAAGCAATTGGAAGTGGTGGCCGATCAGGCTGGCGTGGAGGTCTTCAGCCTCGGCGAAACCGCCGACCCCGTGGACACGTGTCTCATGGCGCGGGGCGAAGCCCAGATGCGCCAGTGCGACGTGCTGATTCTCGACACGGCGGGCCGCCTGCACGTGGACGAGCAGATGATGGCCGAGGTCCGGCGGATCCAGGCCCAGATGACGCCCGACGAGATCCTGTTCGTCGCCAACGCCATGACCGGTCAGGACGCCGTCAACTCCGCCAAGGAGTTTCACGCGGCGCTGCCGCTGTCGGGTGTTGTTCTGACGCAGATGGATGGCGATGCCCGTGGCGGCGCGGCCATCAGCCTGATCACGGTGACCGGGTGTCCGGTGAAGTTCATCGGTACCGGCGAGAAACTCGACGCCTTGGAGGCGTTTCATCCCCGCCGGATGGCGGACCAGATCCTGGGCATGGGCGATGTGGTCTCTCTGGTGGAGAAGGCCCAGGAAGTCGTCGACCAGGAAAAAGCGCTGAAGTTCCAGGAGAAGGCCCGCAAGGCGTCCTGGGATTTGACGGATTTCCTTGAGCAGATGCAGCAGGTCAAGAAGATGGGAAACCTTGGCGACCTGATGCAGAAGATTCCCGGCATGTCCAAGATGATGGGGCAGGGCATGGAGTTCGACGAGGACGAACTGAAGTACACGGAAGCGATCATTTATTCGATGACGGTCAAGGAACGGCACAACCCGAAGATTATCAACGGGAGCCGCAGGCGCCGCATCGCGGATGGAAGCGGAACCAGTGTTCAGGACGTCAACCGCCTTCTCAAGGAATTCCAGCAGACGAAGAAAATGGTGAAGCAAATGATGAAGGGCAAGGGCCCGAAAGGCCGCAAAGCAAGACAGGGCGGCCTTGGGTTACCGGGCTTCTAGGAGATCGTAATGGCAACAGTGATTCGTTTGAAGAGGGGCGGTCGCACGCATGCGCCGTACTACCGCCTGGTCGTGATGGACAGCCGCGCCCGCACACGTGGACGCGAACTCGAGCAGATCGGCGTATACCATCCGTGTGCCCGGCCTGAACCCCAGGTCGAAGTCGACAGGCCCAAGGCGCTTGCCTGGTTGCAGAAGGGCGCCCAGATGAGCGACACCGCGCGCTCCATTCTCAGCAAGCAGGGACTTCTGGTTGCGTTTGTGGACGGCGCCAAACCCGAGGATCTGGTGGAACCGGCCGCAGTCGAAGAGTCCGCCCCGGCAGAGGCTCCGGCTGAAGCGGTAGCCGAGGCTCCGGCCGTCGAAGAGACACCGGCACCGGCCGAACCAGAAGCAGAGGCCGCCCCGGAAAGCGCCCCCGAAGCCTAGCGGCGCCGGGTCGTACGAGCATCACCGTGAAAGACTTGATAGAACTGATAGCGAAGAAATTGGTGGACCATCCCGAGGATGTCCAGGTTCGTGTCATCGAGAGTGACGAGGAGCAGTGCTACGAGCTCCGCGTCCACGAAGAAGACATGGGCAAGGTTATCGGCAAAAGCGGCCGGACCGCCAAGGCCATGCGGACGCTGCTGAACTCAGCGGCCAGCAAGGCCAACGTGCGGGCCACGCTCCAGATCGTCGAGTAGACAGGGAGACCGCCCCATGGCCGACGGGTGTACCCGAATCGGCACCGTGGCGTCGGTGAACCCGGCGCGGCGTGAAGCACGCGTCCGCGTTGTTTCCGGACGGGCGCACGAACTCGATGCGCCTGAGTGGATCTGGATCGTCGTGGAAGACCGGCCTTTGCGCTGCCGCGTTAAGACCAGCCGTTGGGTTGGCGAACAGTTGAACGTTGTATTGGCCTCCGGCGTGCCGCGCGACACGGTGGCCCGCTTGAAGGGGGCTCCGGTGGTCGTCCCGGACGACGAACGCAAACCCCGGGTTCCGGGCCAGTACGCTCCGGACGAGTTGCTGGGATTGGACGTGCGAGCCGAAGACGGCCACGCCATGGGCACCGTCACAGAAGTGATGGTGACGCCCGCGCACTTGGTGATCGAAGTGGGAGACCCGGACGGCAGGACGTTTATGTTGCCGCTGATAGACCAAGTCGTCGTCGAATGCGACATAGACCGGCGCAGTCTCGTCCTGGGCGAGATTGAGCCTTACGTTGTGCGCGATGAGGATTGACGTCCTTACGTTGTTCCCGGAGTTGTTCGAGGCTCCCCTCGGCGTGAGCCTTCTCGGCAAGGCCATCGAGAACGGGACCCTCGAGGTGGGCGTCACGGACATCCGGGACTTCACGTCGGACAAGCACCGGACGGTGGACGACGCCCCCTATGGCGGCGGACCCGGGATGGTCATGAAGTGCGAGCCCTTGTTTGCGGCCGTGGAGAGTCTGCGGCCGCGCAACTCGTGCGAACGCGTCATCCTGATGTCGCCTCGCGGGCGGCGTCTCACGCAGGACGTGGTGCGCGAATTGGCCGAAGCGCCGGACTTGGCGATCGTGTGCGCCCGATACGAGGGCGTTGACGAGCGCGTAAGTCAGGCACTGTGCACGGATGAGATATCCGTGGGCGATTACGTGTTGAGCGGCGGCGAACTGCCTGCGCTCACGGTGATCGAAGCCGTTAGTCGGATGTTGCCCGGCGTGGTGGGCGAGTGGGAATCGGTCGCGACCGATTCCTTCTACCGCGGAGTCTTGGGATCGCCCCAGTACACGCGGCCGCCCGAGTTCCGCGGCATGGAAGTGCCCACGGTGCTGCGGGAGGGCAACCACGCGGCGATTCGCCGCTGGCGCCGGATCGAGGCCCTCCGGGCCACGTGGACGCGGCGGCCGGATTTGCTGAAGAATTGTGAAGTATCGGATCGAGAATTGTTAGACATGATCGAGCGGGAAGAAGAGCTCGGAACCGGCGAGCACAAGGACGCTCGGGTTGAAAGGGAGAACAAGTCGTGAAAGCTGCTGTTCGAGAACTGGCGCAAGCCCAAATGAAACCGAAAGACGCCATCCCGAAATTCAACATCGGCGACACCGTGCGCGTCCATTTCCGCATCGTTGAAGGCGAAAAGGAACGTGTGCAGGTGTTCGAGGGCGTGGTCATTGGCCGCAAGGGCAAAGAAAGCCCCAACGCCAAAGTCACGGTCCGCCGGGTTGCGTTCGGCGAAGGTGTCGAACGTGTGTTCCCGCTGCATTCGCCGCGGCTCGAGAAGATCGAAGTCACGCGCGAAGGGAAGACACGCCGCGCCAAGCTGTACTACCTCCGGGAACGTTCCGGGAAGGCCGCGCGCGTGAAGGCCAAAGAGCGGTCCGCGCGAAAATAGTCCCTCTGCCGTGCTATGCTAACGGGCGGGAGCGTTCGTCCCCAAACGGGACGAAGGCATCCGCCCTTTTTCTGTATGGAGTGCCGGACAGTGCGACTCACCCTGAGAGAACTGCGCGAATCCGTTGCCGCGGGACCGCCCTACGACCCGGGGCTGCTGGCCTCGTTGCAGAACGATTCCCGCGCCGGGGCCCGTGCCCTCTACGAGTCCTGTCTCCGCCGGACACAACGCGCCCAAGCCGCGGCCGATCGGACCGCGGCCATGATGCGCTTTGAAGACGAGGCGCGCGCCAATGGGTTTGACCGGATTGCGGGCGTCGACGAAGCCGGACGCGGGCCGTTGGCTGGCCCTATCGTCGCGGCGGCCGTGGTGCTGCTGCACCCCGTGCCCGGCGTGGACGATTCGAAGGTCCTTTCCGCCGAACAGCGGGAGCGCCTGTTCGTCCAACTCCATCAGGAGAATCATGCCATCGGGAAAGCCATCATCGCGCCGGAAGAGGTCGACCATCGCGGCATCCAGTCCGCCAATCTCGGCGCCATGACCAAAGCGGTGCGCCAGATCGAACCCGCCCCCGATTTTCTGTTGGTGGACGGATTTGCCATACCAGGGTGTTCCATTCCCCACAAACGACTCGTGAAAGGCGACCGCCGCAGCCAGTCCATTGCGGCGGCCAGCATCGTGGCGAAGGTGGTTCGCGACCGGATCATGTGCGAACTCGACAAGCAGTTTCCCGACTACGGGTTTGCCCGGCACAAGGGCTACGGCACCGAGGAACATCTCGACGCCATCGCCCGGTTTGGCCCGTGTCCGGCACACCGCATGAGCTTCGCGCCCCTCTCCCGGCCCACGAAGACGGGCGAATTGTTTCAACCCGCAGGAGAGCGCCCGTGCGAATGCGAGTAATCATCAGCATCGGGTTCTTGTACCTTCTGGCCAGTTGCGCTAGCACGCCCGATGCGTGGTCCGGCAGCGCCGACGAAGGTTTGACGCCGCGCGCGCGGGCCTACAACCATTACCTCGCCGGAGTGGTTCACCTGCGAAACCGCGAGTTCGAGGAGGCCGCCGACGAATACCGCAAGGCCGCCGATCTCTATCCGGAATCGCCGACGCTGCTCCGGGAATTGACGCTTCTCTACATGGGGCTGGACAAGTATGACGAGGCCGAGGTCATCTGCCGGAAAGCGCTCGACCGCACCTCAGACGATCCGGGCCTCTGGGCTCTACTGGGGAAGATCGCGTTGCGCAACGGCGATTATGACGTGATGGCGAACGCGTTCCGGCGTGCCGTGGCACTCAATCCCAAGGATGCGCGCAGTTACGAGGCCCTGATCGTGGCCGAGGAGAAGTCAAACGATCTGGTCGGTCTCATCGACGTGTTCGAGCATCTGATTCGGATGTACCCCGATTCCGCGGAGATGCGGTACGAACTGGCCCTGCGCCTGGCGCGGATCAGTGACCTGGAGGCATCGCAGGCGCAGCTCGAGAAGGCACTGGAACTCAACGGCGACCTTGCCGAGGCCCGGTACTTGCTGGGTGTGATTCTGCTTGAGCAAGACGAGAACGCCCGCGCCACCGTGGAACTCAAACGGTTCCTGGAGGCCGAACCCGCCAGCGCCACGGGTCTCGAAAACCTGGCCGGCGCTCTGGCGCGGCAAGGCGACCTCCCTCAGGCCATTGAAGTGCTCGGACGGGTCGGCGAGACCGATTCGGCGGATGCCGGTCACCATCTCGAACGCATGTATCTGCTCCTGCGCGCCGGACGCTACAACGAGGTGATTGGCGCCGCGCCCCCTGACGGGGCGCCCGTGTTCGCGACGGTGCTAACGGCGTTGGCACGCAAGCATCGCACCGAGCCCTACCGCACCCTGATCGACTCTCTCGACGCCATCGACGGCGACGTGGATCTGGAGTGTTCGGAGTATCTCGCCAAGGTGCTCTTCATGTTCGGCAAAGACGATCTGGGCGCGCAGTTCGTGGGCGATCTGGAATCGCTACGGGCGTCCGGCGCGTCGCCCCTGCGCCTCGAGCTGATGTACGCACGCACGCTCATGAGTCTGGAACGGTTCGACGAAGCGGAGACGGTCCTGCTCATGGCCCTGGACACGTACGGCGGCGAGAAATGGATTCATTACTATCTGGCTGAGATCTATGAACGCAAGGGACGTCCCAAGGTTTCCGAGAAGCACCTGAAGGCGTGCCTTGACCGCCAGCCCGACGATCCCGACTTGCTGAATTTCCTCGGCTACCTCTACGCCGACGCCGACATGAAACTAAGGCAAGCGGAGAAGCTCATCCTGCGCGCCCTCGCGAAAGACCCGGACAGCGGCTTCTACCTCGACAGCCTCGGTTGGGTCTACTACCGGATGGGCAAGGGCGACAAGGCCGTCGACTACATCCGCAAGGCCATCCTGGCCATGGAATCCGACGACGCCATCCTGCGGTCGCATCTGGGCGACGCCTACGAGTTGAAGGGCGACATCGACCTGGCCCTCGAGCAGTGGCGCAAAGCCATCCGGCTCGACCCGGAACTCGAAGACGTGGCCGAGAAGGTCGAACGCTACGAAAGGAAGCGGCGGTAGTACGGCCGCCTTTGCTGCTTGAGGTCCGGCGCCCTCACGCCATCGTTTCGAGGGTCACGCAGCCGCACATCGGGGCGACTCTTGTCCCCAACGGACAGCCTCCTCATGGGAAAGCGAAGTCCACCTCTCTCACCTCGCCATCGGCCAGCGATACCGTCTGCGATTGCTCCTGAACAGTGCCATCCGCATCCGTGCAGGTGGCTACGACCCTGTAGGTGCCCGGAGGCACGTCGGGAATCTCGTAGCGTTGGTTGTCCTGGAACTTCCACGTCCCGGCCCGCATGTTTTCGCCTTCAGGACATGAAGGGTCGACGAGGCGCACGTGCCACTTCGTATTGGGGCTGCCCGTGAACGCGCCGTGGATTACGCCGTGGCCGTCGTAGTCAACGTCCACTTGCGTGGCACGGCCGGCCTCCACGTTCATCCAATGGTGGAAGACAGCCTGCGCCCCGCCCCGGGCATCCTCATAGAGCCACATGGTGTACTGGACGAGATAGTCCC
The DNA here is from genome assembly GCA_024231375.1 of bacterium. The sequence goes on from JAAEQP010000463.1 coordinate 22,833, forward strand.
CCGCGGGGAGCGCCTTCACCTCGTAGCTCCCTTCCGCGCCTGTGCCCCCGTAGGGGCCTCCTTCCCACTGAGGGAAAGTGACGTAGCCGTGGGCGCTAGGCAGACCGTTTCGTCGGACATGTCCGCGGATTACCCCTTCGGCAGACAGCCTGAAGATCTGCGATGCCGTCTGCCCTGGCCGGACAGCGACCTGCACGACACACTGCGCAAATCCCTGCGCTTTCAGTTCAAGGGTCGCTGTGCCTGGCGAGACGCCTTCGAAGCAAAAGAAGCCACCCTCCTTCGTATTGGTGAACGTGCCGTGGCGGGGCGAGTCTTCGCCAGGCGAGTCAACCTGGACAACCCGTAGCGCGTACTCTTCAATGGGAGCGCCGGTGGCCGCGGATAGCACGTAGCCCTCGATGTTTCCTCGTTCCGCGACCGCTTCAACGACGACCTCGATATCCTCAAGGATGCTGCCACTACGGATGTCCATGGCGGCGTTCCGCGCACGTTGCGCTCCTGCTCCGGCATCGACTTCGAAGAAGTACGTGCCCGCGGGAACGGCACCGAACACGAAGGCCCCGCCTTCGCCGGTCGCAACCCAACCCGGCGCCCTGACCTCGCGGCGGAATGGCTGTTCACGGGGTGACGTGGGGTCGGCGAAAGCCAGACGAATCCGTGCGCCGGGCAACGCGTTGCCGCGCGTGTCGGTCACATGTCCGGTGATGACCGTTTCGGATTCCAGAACGATGTCGATTCCCTGCAACACGTCGCCCGGCGCGACAGGAAGAGTCGCTTCGGGAAGGGGAGGAAGCGGCTTCACCGTCGCGGCAGGGTTAGCCCGCAGCTCTTCATGGTACGTGCGCATGAACGCAACCAGTCTCTCCTGAATAGCAGGTACAGTGACTTGGGCAGGCGCGAAACCGTTCGCCTCGGCACGCACCGTATAAGTGCGGCCATAGAGGGGCAATCTGGTTTCGCCTCTCACCAACGCTGCGACATCCTGAGAGCGCGCGGGCATCAGCCCCTCGATACGATAGCGGCCATCATCGTCTGCGACTGTTTGAATGGCCCTGGACACGACCCGGTCCCGGCCGTCGTCTCCTGAGGGGGGCATGACATCAAGTGGTACGGCTGTCACGCGGGCGCCCGCGACGCCGTGGCCGGCCTCGTCGACCACGCGGCCCGCAACCGTAACGTCGTCGACCTGCACGGTCAGATCAACCTCCGCTTGGTCTTCCCCGTCCTTGAGCGTGATCTTCTTGTGCGGGTCGTGTCTCGGCTGCACGGCATCCTTCGGGGGAGTCGCGACTACTACGTAGCTGCCTGGCGCAATCGCCGTGAACTCGTAACGTCCTTTCATGTCTGACGTCGTCTCTGCGATCTTGCGCTCGGACAGGCTTCCCGAACCTTGAGCCTCCAGCACCACACGGACGGCGGGGAGGGGACGCTCCTCTTCCGTGGCGAGTGTGGCTTGGGCCTTTCGCCGTTTCTCCACGGCACGCACTGGTATTCGCAGGACGTTGCGAATCCGTTCGGGATGCCACACGGTTTCTTTGGCGAACACGGTTCCCGAGATAGAGCAGGCATTCCGCGTGACCATGATATCCACGCCGGTAAGCTGCTCACCCCTGTGGAGCCTTGAAGAGGGCGTGGAAACGACGGGTCGCCAGCCTTCCAGATCGGTGTCGGCGAAGACGAGCAGATCGACCCCGCCCTCGGGTACGGCCAAGTTGGTCAGCGTGTAGTTTCCGTGTTCGTCCGTGACGGCTTGGATGATGCCGTCCGTCTTCTCGTTGTGGGCCTTGACAAGCACGCCCGGAACAGGCTCCCCGGTATCCTGAAACCTTGCAGTTCCGGATACGGTGGCCTCCAGCCCTTCCCCGGTGGCAACGGCCGCGGCTCGGACCTCCGGCGGCGGTCCCCCATTTCCGTGCCCCTGAGCACCCATGACCGATTGGGCGGGCGTCCGCGGATCGCTCGTGGCCCCGTGAGTTGTCCACCACGCGATGCCCGACACGAATGCAGCGGCGATGAACACGCCCACGACCGTCTTCTTCAGGGTCACAAGACCGGCCACAGCAGGCACGCCGAGGGGCGTCCCAGTTCCCGCTGACATGGCGGCCGTCTCGCTGAGGGTGAGTTTCCCGAGGGCGTGCGTCAGGGATGCGGGGACGGGAGCGGCGTGCACCAGTTCCGTGGACAGAACGGTGGCCAAGGTAGCCATGGGCACGGCGATACCACGTGTGCGCAGGGCAGCACCGATTAGATCGAGCCCTTTTCGGATGCGATTGCTGACCGTCCTACGGGGGACGCCGGACGCGCGTGCGATGGCTCCGTGCGACTGCCCGTACAGGAAGTGCGCCACGACAGGCGAACGTATCTCCGCCGGAAGATCGGCAATGGCCTCATCGACGTAACTGTAGACATCGTTCCACTGCGATTCGACCTGATCCTCTTGTTGTGCCGCGTAGGCGGCCTCACGGCTCCTACGTCGCCCTTCGGATCGCAAATGCATGAGAGATTTCTTGGTGGCCGTACCATGGAGCCAGGGGCCAAGTTCGCGAGGCCGCCCGGCCTTGACGCTTCCAACGAGCGCCTCGAAGCATTCCTGCGTGACGTCCTGGGCTTCGGCGTTGTTGCGCAGGATACGTTGACAGGTGGAGTAGACCGTGCCAGCGTGGCGCTGCACAATCGTCCTGAAGGCCTCGGGTTCGCGACGTGTTTCCCAACGATCCAGCAACTTCTCGTCTGAAGGACGCATACAGCGACTCCCCGTCTTGTTCCGCCGCCATTCTACTGTATAGGTTGCCGCAAAACATCGAAACGGGCCAATCCGAAAGTAGAACCGTTCACAGGGGAGGTGTTTTCGCGAGGGGCATCACTGGGGCAAGAGATCCCTCGACTTCGCTCGGGATGACGCGGTTGGGGTGTGTCGGTGTGTAGCACGCAGCCCAGGGCGGTTCGGGATTTCCTCGGCGTCCCCGGCGATTCCCTTTTCTACTTGAGCCCCGGCGCCTGTGCGTCCAGCACTCTGGGCATCCCTTCTTCCAAGGCGTCCGCTACCATGTGCCGCGTGGCGGCGAAGACGATGGGGTTCTGGTCGTAACACGTCATGGTCTCCACAAGCGCCGACCGCGCGCGGGTGAGGGTCTTGGCCGCATCTTTGTTGTGCCGTGCCACGGTGTCGAGGAGAAGCAGATACTCCCGGTCTTCGAGGCCGTCGCGCAGGTTCTCGAACCGGATGGAGGAGACGGGCGGTTCGACGACCGGTACGTCGGGGCGGGTCCGGCGCGGCGGGTAGAGGAGGCGTCCGTCGCCGTTGCCCCAGGGGCCTCCCGAGGGACTGATGGCCATGGCCTGTTCCCACGGGTTCTGGCGCCAGGACGTGACGGACCAGTAGAGGCTGCCGTCGAGACCGAAGGCATCGATCATCCAGAACCGGACGCGGTGGTTGATGGCGGGGTGGTCGATGAAGTTGTTGGGGTAAGGCGCTTTCGGTCCTGTACACACGTACCACCAGATGGTTTCACCCAGGGCCTGGCGGGCGTGGGCGCGGTCCAAATCGTAGCGGTCCATGATGGGCACCCACAGGTTCACGGTGTCGTGGAAGTAGGGCACCGGGGCTTGCTCCTGGTTGCACGTCAGCAGGCGCCGGATGTCGGGACACGCCTCCTTGAGCAGCTGCATGCCGCGCATGACATCGGCGTACTGGGTCCTCTGGGGTTCGTCCACCCAGTACCAGTAGGCCTTGTCGAGCCAGCCCTTTTCGCGCAGGTGTTCCTGCACCTGGCCGTAGGCGTCTTTGAACAGGTGGTCGTATTCGGACGAGTACCGGGGATGCCCTGCCAGTTCGCCGGGAATGCCGCCCAACCGGAACGCGTTGAACCCGAACTCGTCCAGATACCGTTCCATTGCGACGTCGAATGCGGTGAAGTCCACTGCGGCCTTCGGCGGATCGCCTTCAAACGAAATCGCGAACTCGCTGCCCGCGTGGGGCGAATACGGCGAGATGCGGCGTTCGGCACAGAACCGCATGTAGAGGTCATGCACTTCGCGCGCCTGGTCGTCCGACAAGGGGCCGTGCCAGTCGCGGTTCACGCCTACGCCGTAGGCGGTTTCGGTGTGGGTGGCTTCCGGCAAGGTGAACGCGAACACAGTGACCTCGATGGGGATGCATGCCACTTCACGGCCCGATGCGGACACGGTAATGGAACCCTTGTAGACGCCGGCGGGTTGACCCTTGGGGGCATGGGCTGTGATCCAGAGCGGCGTGTTCACGCGAGCCGGGGCCGGGTTTGAACGCGGAAGGGGTGGCAATGGGTCGGGCCACAATCCCAGGGTACCGAACTCGTCCGACACCTGGGTCACGTCGACGTAGCCAACCCCGGATGCGTGGAGATTGGTTTCCGAGAAGGTCAGTCCTTCTTCACTGCGCAGGGTGTCGAAGGCCACCGTAAGCTCGCGCAGTTCCTCCGAAGGCCGCATCACCAACTGGCAGGCCTCGTACTCGTTCCGAGCGAGACCAATGTGCAACGCCTTGTGTTCGATGCCTGGCATGGGTTCATGGCGCGCGACCTTCTCGGTCGACGGTGCGGACCATACCGCGACGTCGCCGCTGGACGGCACGCGCGCCTTCAGCGACGACAACACCGCCACGGTCTGCGTGACGTCCGCGGCTTGCGTGCGCTCCCTGTCCGGGAAGGGCTTGCCGCGCGTGAGTCGGAGGCGCTGGTCCACGTCTTGGCGGAGCCACTCGGGACTGCCCCGGCGTTTGCGTACGGCGCTTTCGATGCCCGAACGCAAGGTCTTCACCACCTCGCGGGGCAGGTCGATGGTGTTGGAACGTCCGGGCGGACACGAGAAGCCGCGCCCGCCGTTGTCGGCCAAGTACCAGCGGCGACCGAGGGCAGGCGAGTCAACCAGCATCCTGAGGTAGAAGGGGGCGACGTCCGTTCGCAGGACCCCATACACGCCCGGTTCGACCTGCTCGAATGCTTCCTCCACGGGCTTGAACTGGGCGTCCAGCATTTCGATGCCCGGTGCGCCGGGGATTTCGCGTCCGCCGTACAGCAACAGACGGCATGTGCTGGCGCCTCGGTGAATGTGGAGCGTATCTGCTCCCTGGAGGCCATTGGGCAAGTCGGTGACGCATTCCAAGCGGTAGGGGCCACCGGGCACGCTGGACCAGTCGATGGGAACGAGTTCGCCGAGGGCGGCCTCGCCCGATGCGACGACATTGCCGCCGTGCGAATAGACCGTGGCCGTGTACTCGGGGACCGGCGCGACAATACGGAACGACGAGGCGCGTCCGAAGCAGGCGGTGGCCGCACCGTCCGCGTCCGAGTACTCCGCCTCGATGATGGGTTCGGGATCGTCCATGAGCCGGGCAACGGCCTCGGTCTTGTCGATGACGCGCGCGTACAGTCCCCAGTTGCCCCAACCTTGATCGACTTTCGCCAACAACAGGTTGGGTCCTTTGCGGACGGTCACACGGACGAAGTCCTGGTCGCGTTCCGCGCCGCGGGGCCGGTGGTTCTCCCAGATGACGTGCCCGTTCAACCACGCCTTGATGCCGTCGTTGCTGCCCAGTGCCAGAATCGCATCGCCCGCCTGCTCGAACTCGATCACGCACGCCGCGTAGGCCACCACCTGCTGGTTCTCGTCGAAGACCGTGCAGAAGTCGACGTAGTCGTTGGGGGAGGTGTGGGCGCGCCACGTCCGTGTCGACCCGTCCGGGGCCGCAACCTGAAGACCGTCTTCCGGCGCCAGGCCCGTTTCGCCGCCTACCGATGCCAGGTAGTCGGTGTAGAACCCGAGGGTCGTTTCGTCGTGACGATAGGTGTCAACGCCGTCTGCCAAAGGATTCGGAAAAGGCCCGCAGACGAGCCATGACCGAATCCAGTCGCGTGCGGCGCCGTCAGCAACGGGTGGCTCAGCTGCGACGAGACTGGAGAACACACAGAGCAACGCTATTGGCAGTAGCCTCACCTTGAAACGCATTGGTACCTCCCCCATCGAACTTCGCCCGGTCACTCAGTCCTTTCGAGCCACAATCTGAGCCGCAATGTCGTAGGCGGCGGATGGTTTGGCCGTGCGCCGCGCCGCGAGCCGCATACGACGCAAACGCGCCGGGTCGTTCAGCAGTTGTTCCACCTTGTACATCATGTGGGCGGCGGTGTGCGCCCAGACGCCTGCGCCGCGCTCGAGCAGGTACGTGGCGTTGCGTTCCTCCTGTCCGGGAATCGGATGGAACACCACGAGCGGCAATCCCAGGGCCAGGGATTCGCTGGTGGTAAGACCGCCCGACTTGGCCACGGCCAGATCGCTGGCCGCCATGAGTTCGTGCATGTTGTCCACGAATCCGAAGGGGGCGATGGTGCCCTCGTGGCGCGCCGCAACCCTCTTCAATCGTTTGTGCAGTTCTTCATTGCGTCCGGCCACGGTAATGAACTGAGCCTCCGGCAGGCGTTTTGCCAGGGCGGCCACGGCCTCGTCCGCTTTCATCATGCCGAAGCCGCCTGCCGAGATGAGCACCGTCGGCGCGTCGGGCCGCAGGCCGAGTTTGCGCCGCATGGCCGGACGGCCGGGATAGCGTTTCGCGAAGGCGGGGGTGACGGGAATGCCCGTCACGTCGACGGTGGCATCCCCGACGCCTTTGAGCGACAGTGCGTGGGCCATTTCGTCCGTGGCCACGAAGTAGTGGTTGACGCCGTCCTGCACCCACATGGTGTGAATGTCGTAGTCGGTCAACACGACCGACACGAACGCGGACAGCTTTCCCCGACGCCGGCGGGACGCCATTTTCTCGGCCGGAAGGTAGTGGGTGCAGACGATGCGGTCGGGCTGAAACTCGTCGATCATGTCGGTGAGGCGCCGCGTGTTGAGTCGGTCCCAGAGTTCGCCGAGCTTCTTCACCCGGCTGTCGACGGGCATCTCCTCCATGGATTCGTAGACGAACTGCCAGAGGGAGGGGATGTTGGCGACAACCTTCTCGTAAGTTTGCGAGTAGGTCTTGCGGAATGCGGCGTTGGTGTATTGCAGAGCGTCCTCGTTGCGAACGTCGAGTTTCGGGTAGCGTTCGCGGAAGGCCTCTTCGAGGGCCTGAGCGGCGCGGAGGTGTCCCGCGCCGGCTTTGACGGAGAGAATGAGGATGCGTTTGGCCTTGCCCATGATTGCGCCTCCTGAGTGGGGATCCCATGCACGCTCGTGTTGCCAACGATTATGGAATCGACACTCGAGGAAAGCAACAGAGACCGGCGCGTCTTCCTCTACCCCGCGATGCGGCGCATGACCCATTCCAGGGGGCCATGGCGGAATCGTTTGCGCCAGAGGTGGGAGAAGACGATGGCGGTCACGTAGAAAGCCACGGACAGGCCGAAAACGAAGGTGAGGGTGTGTCCCATGAGCAGGCTGTGTGCGTTTCTCATGGTCCATGCGCCAAAGATGCCGGAGCCGGTGCCTGTTGCCATCTGATAGAAGGACATCAGGATTACCATCCCGCCCAGGACCGGAATGACGTGTCCCAGGTAGATGGTCAGCGAGAGCTGGCCCGTGGATGTCAGGGCGCGGATGGGCAACGTCCGCGAGAGCCAATCCGATAGGATGAGACTCGTCATGATGACGGAGACGGCCGTGCCCACGGCGGCGGCCAGGTAGAAGGGGGATGCGGGCCGGGACCGCAGGTAGAGCATCCATCCCCATTCGTGGTGGTCCAGCCGGGTCATGAGGAATCGCGAGCCGAATTCGCCCGTCAACGCGCATGCGAGGGCGATCCCCAGGATAAGGAGACGCGTCCGTTGGCTGCCGAGGTCCTGCCGACCAATCCACATGCCCACGAGTACGAACGAGAACCACGGGAACACCGGATGGAACCCGTTGAACAGCGCGTTCCGGAAGAACCCGCCGAAGGTCCAGTAGTTGGAGTAGTACAAGCCCGCGCCGAGATTCGGGTTGTCGGCCAACCGGGCCCAGGCGAAGGCCCCGCCACAGAACACGAGCGCGGCTACCCATAGGAACCAGGACGGTACGCGGATGAATACCACCGCGAAGGCCATGTAGAAGGCGTAGAAATGGAGGATGTCGCCCGGCCATATCATGAAGAAGGCGTTGCCGAGAATCAGAAGGAACAGCGAACGTTTGGCGAGGCGCAGGCGCGATGCGCGAATCACGGCCGGGTCGTCCGACAGGCGCGCCTTCTGCGAGAGGAGGCTGATGCCGACCCCAGCCAATACGACGAAGGTCACGGACGCGCGCGACGAGAATCGCTCGACAATCCACGCCATCCACTTGGGATTCATGGCGACCTGGAGGGCGTTCTTGTAGTTGACGATTACCATCCCCCATATGGCGAACGACCGGGCCACGTCCAGGCCAATGATGCGCCTCTTGGGCGCTGGTTTCGGGGTGGAATTCGACTGTTCTTGGTTACAACACTCCGATTTGTGCAATCCTGCGTTTCCTACACTCCCTATGATCTTCCGCACGCCGCCTGAACCGTCAGCCAGCTCCCCGCATCCTATCCCAGAACCGCACCGTCGAGCAAACCGGCTGTCTCACCGGTGTCAGTGCCCAGGGTAGGAACGCTGGGTGCACGACCTTGGGTTGATCGGAGGAGGCAGGAGAAAGAGGAAGGCATCGGGCCTCGCGGCAGCTTGGTCTTCTGGCGGGGAATCGCCGGAACGAACTGCCGACGCGTGCAGCGTGAAATGCACCCCCAAAATGCGCTACAATACGGACTCTGTACGCATATGCCGAGATTTCGTGCGTATGCATGAATTTCGGATCGGTAGGACTAACCCGTAAACTCAAGAAACAGGAGCTTCGACGATCATGACCCCCAAAGCGATCGCAGTGGCAGGCGCCACCGGCCTCGTAGGCACACGCATGTTGCAGGTTCTCGACGAATTGGATTTCCCGGTGAAATCCCTTAAACCGTTGGCCTCGGAGCGCTCGAAGGGCAAAACGATCGAATTCCGCGGCGAAACCATCCCCGTGGAGGTCCTGTCGGAAGACTCCTTCAAGGGCGTTGAGATTGCGCTGTTTAGCGCTGGCGGCGGCACGAGCAAGAAATACGCACCCTTCGCGGCGAAGGACGGCTGCGTGGCGGTCGACAATTCCAGCGCCTGGCGCATGGACCCCGACGTGCCGCTGGTTGTGCCGGAAGTAAACCCGGACGATATCGCCAAGCACAAGGGCATCATCGCCAACCCGAACTGTTCGACCATTCAGATGGTTGTCGTGCTGAAGCCCCTTCACGACGCGGCCACTATCAAACGCGTCGTGGTGTCCACGTACCAGGCCGTGTCGGGCGCCGGTATCAAAGCCCTCGACGAACTGATGGCGCAGACCAAGGCCATCCTCGACGGCCAGGAGCCGGTCTGCGACATTTTCCCGTATCCCATCGCGTTCAACTGCCTGCCCCAGATTCCGCAGAGCGACGCGTTCACGGACAACGGCTACACGTCCGAAGAGATGAAGATGGTCAATGAGACCCAGAAGATCATGGGCGACGACTCGATCCGCGTCACGGCGACGACGGTCCGCGTGCCGGTGCATACCGGTCACAGCGAGTCGGTGAACGTCGAGACGGCCACGAAGCTGACGGCCGACGAGGCGCGTGCGGTCTTGGCGAAGGCCCCCGGCGTGATCGTGCAGGATGACCCGGTCAACCAGGTGTATCCGCTGGCGCCGGATTGCACCGGCAAGGGCGAAACCTTTGTCGGCCGCATCCGCGAAGACGTGTCGCACCCCAGTGCGCTCGACATGTGGGTCGTGTCCGACAATCTGTTGAAGGGCGCCGCCCTCAACGCGGTCCAGATCGCCCAGAAGCTCTGAAGACGACCTGAGAACACAGAAGACCGGCAGGCTTTCGTATTGCGAGGGCCTGCCGGTTTTGCTTTGTTCGCGCGCTGAGAGTTCTGAGTGTCGTGGCCGCATGAAGAGGATTGGAGGACAGGACCCCTCACCCTGCCCTCTCCCAGCCACGGCTGGCAAGCCGGTGGGCGAGGGCAGGTTTGAGCACGCCGAGCTTTCGCGCGCACACAGGGCAATCGCGCCTAATCGGACCGTCGCGGCTATGTGCTCTCGCGAGGTGTGCCACCCTCAAGCGGCAGCTTGAGGGTGTGCGGATTCACGGTGGGCCACCATCCCGTAGACTGAAGACACCCACAAACGAGTTTGTGGGTGGCACACTTCGCTTCGGAGTAGGTTCCGGTACGCCCCCGCGGGTGTCGAGAAGTAATCCCGCGTTGCATGGATGAGGACCGAATTTGAGTTGACGTTTGTCCCCGGATGATCTTGGTGCGATTGGCCTGGCGCGCACAACGGTTGCGTGCCGATCGGGTCCGATGCTACGCTAGATCCCGTTCGGCCGCCGGAAGATGGGACGGGACGTGCGGTTCGACACCTATCCGGGAGGATTCTCATTGCACGCTGCATGCACCTTGGGCGCTCGTGCCGCCAGGACCGCCGTTCAGGAACGGGTGGCCGTGGTGCGGCAACACGTGCTTGCGTGCAGCCAACACGATGTTGACGGTGTCCACGACTTGCGCGTTGCGTCCAGACGGCTCCGTGCTATCCTGGTGCTCCACGCGCCTTGCTTGGGCGCAGACGCCCGAGCCGCATTCCTGCGATCCGCGAAACACGTAACGCGTCGGCTCGGGAAAGCGCGTGAACTCGACGTGTCGGTCGGGATACTAGCGGAGCGGCGCGATGCGGCCAAGGGTCCCGCCCGCCAAGCCGCGAACCATGCGCTACGCCGCTTGCGCACCTTCAGAAAAGCCCAGTCGCCGTCGGTCGACGATGCGTGCGCTACGGTGGAATCGCCACAATTCGATGCACGTCTCCGCGTACTGGACGACACGGTTCGCGAGACGGACACGTGCCACATCGAACACGCCGTCAAGACGCTGGGAAAACGGTTCCGTCGGCTGTGCCGGGCGCACGAGCAATGGAAGAAGCACCCGGACGAGGAACACCTCCATCAGATCCGGATTCGGTTCAAGAAACTCCGGTACACGTGCGAGGCGGTCGCGGAGCTGTACGACGAAAGCATGCCACGGTTCGTCACGGAACTGAAGGCGACCCAGGACTGTCTTGGCACATGGAACGATCTGCGCGTTCTCAGGAACTATGTGGCATCGCTCCGCGACAACGCCCCGGACGAACTTGGCCCCGGTTTCAGCGAGCTCACCAGAGCGCTCAACATGGACATTGAAACGCAACTTGGACTGTATGCGGAACGGTCGAAGCCGTTCTTCTCCGGCAACCATCGGAAGCGCGTGCGCAACTGGTTCGCGTCGCCTTCCGAAACTTGTTGCCGCGAGGCGCACGGTCCACAGCCACCGGCGGCGTCCGACGTGCCGCCCGAAGAGGACCCATTGAATCCATGAGAAGACTTGTATTGATCGGCGTTCTGAGCTTGACGTTGTGTGTGCTTGCGTGGCCGTCTCACGCCCAGATGGAGCTGGACGTGATGTCGTTCAACCTGCGGTACGGCACGGCCCTCGACGGGGCAAACTCCTGGACCAGGCGCTGCGGGCTGGTGACCAAGGTCATCGCCGACTACAGTCCCGACATCGTCGGCACCCAGGAATGTCTGGCGTTTCAGGCCGAGCACATCGCCGCCGAGTTGCCCGAGTATCGGTGGTTTGGGGTGGGACGCGAGGCCAACGGCAAGGGTGAGCATTCCGCCATCTTGTACAAGCACGCGGTGGTCGAGCCCCTCGAAACGGGCAACTTCTGGTTGTCGGAAACACCCGAGGCGCCGGGGTCCAAGTCCTGGAACACGGCCTGCACGCGGATGGTGACGTGGGGGAAGTTCTACCACTTCGAAACGAAGCGGTGCTTCTACGCCTTCAACACGCACTTGGACCATCGAAGCGAGGAAGCTCGCGTGGGCGGGGCCAAGCTGTTGGCCGAACGTATCCCGGCCATTGCGGGCGACTTGCCCGTGATGGTCACAGGTGACTTCAACGCCGTGGCCGGAAGGAGCGAAGCATGGAAGGAGCTTACGGGCTCCGGTCTTGTGGACGCCTACGACGTGGCCGCCGAGACGGCCGGGCCTAAGTCCACGTGGTGCGGATTCGAGAAGCCGGACGAAAGCGGCCGGCGCATCGACTGGGTTCTGTGCGGCGGCGCAGTGACTGTGGGCCGTTGCGAGGTCGTCGGATACAACCAGGACGGCCGGTATCCGTCGGACCATCTGCCGGTCGTGGCGACGGTGTCCGCCGGCGAATGAACTGAATTTGGGCACGCCGAGTGGAACGCGTGGCGGAGCCGTTCCAACGCGGCCACCTGCGTGGTAGAATCGATACTCGCCAGGGGGGGCGCCTTTGCCCCATCCACCATTGAGAAAGGGAGGAGCCATGGGGAACGAGCGTAAGACCATCCATGTTGTCAGTAACTCGCACTGGGACCGGGAATGGGGGTATCCCTTCGAGGAAACGCGGCTCCTTCTCCTGAAGTTCATGGATGAGCTTCTCGACCTGCTGGACAAGGATACCGAGTTCCATTCGTTCACCATGGACTCGCAGGTGCTGTGTGTGGAGGATTACCTGGAACTGCGGCCCGAGAAACGCGAGACCGTCGAGAAGCACGTCCAGTCAGGCCGCCTCATCATCGGTCCATGGTACTCGCTTCCGGAAGAGTATCTCGTCAGCGGCGAGTCGACGGTACGCAACCTGGTGGTTGGCCACCGCGTGAGCAAGTCCTTCGGCAAGGTGTCCAAAATTGGATACACGCCGTTCGGCTATGGTCAAACCTCGCAGATGCCCCAGATTTACAACGGGTTCGACATCGACACCATCATCTTCTACCGCGGCATCAATGTCCCCCACTCCGAGTTCGTACTGGAAGGCCCGGACGGGTCGCGGTTGCTCGGTATGCGGTTCGGGTGCATGAGCCGGTTCAGCTACTACATCTACATCTACCGCGTGCTCCGGTACGGGTCGGACGACGTGTTTGCCCGGTACGATTGGGACCGGGGGTCCGCGCCGTTCCGGCTGGCCACGGACGGCCGTCCACGCGATCACTACTACGTGCTCGACGACAAGAAGAAGCTGTGGAACGACGAACCCATCCCCGAACAGTTGCAGAAACTGGTTGCCGACGAGTCCGAGCATTTCACGACCAGTCAGATCTGCTGCATGCAGGGGTTCGACACGTCCAATCCCGATCCGAAAGAGTCGGCCATCATGAAGATGTGCCAGAAGATGTTGCCCGACCACGACATCCGGTTCTCGAGTCTCAAGGACTATATGGACGCTATGCGCAAGGAGGTGAAGGACCCCACTGTGATCACGGGCGAAAGCCGCGATCCGGGGTCCACGGGCAGTTGGACCCATCTCATGGGGGACGTCCTCAGTGCGCGCACACGGTTGCGGCGGGCCAACCACGAGGCCGAAACCAACCTCCAACGGTTGGCCGAACCGTGGAGTGCCGTCGGGTCCATGGTGGGCGGCGAGTATCTGAAGACGGGGTTGGACCGGGCCTGGAAGCTGCTGCTGAAGAACCATCCCCATGACACGTTGACGGGCGCGGGCATTGACCAGATGGAACAGGATTCGCTCTACCGTGCGGACCAGGTGAATATCATCAGCGAAGGCTTGGCCCGGCGCGGGATGGCAGCGGTGCAGATCCAGATCGACAACTCGGACCTGTCGCCGCGGGATTCGGTACTGACCGTCTTCAACCCGTGTCCCTTCCCGCGGAGCGGCGTGATTTCGTGTTACGTGGACATGCCTGACGGTATGGACTACGAAGCCTTCGCCATTCAGTCGCCGGACGGCAAGAAGCCGCAGCGCCTCCAGAAGAAGCAGCAGTTCGAATGGAGCACGCTCATTCGCAACTTGCAGGACATCTCGATTGAGATGAACTCGCAGCGGGTCCAGTGCCACGTAGAGGTGGACAAGATTCCCGCCTTCGGATACAAGACGTTTCACATCGACCGGGCGGCCAAGTTCCCGTGCGTGCCGGACACGCTGGCACCCGAGACGAACGTGCTTGAGAACAAGTATCTCCGCGCCGCGTTCAACTCGGATGGCACGCTGGACCTTACGCACAAGGAGACGGGTCAGACCTACGTAGGCATTCACTACATCGAGGACACGGGCGAGACCGGACACTCCTGGATTCACATGGAACCGGACGACAACCGGACCATCACGTCGCACGGATTCCCGTGCAGCATCGAGTTGGAAGAGGCAGGGCCCTTGTTTGCGCGGATGCGGGTGGAATACCGCATGCAGATCCCCACGGGCATCAAAGACGAGTTGACGGCCCAGTTCCGGGATGCCGAGAATAGCCACACGTCGCGCAATGACGAGCTGCGCGAGATGGTGGTGACCAGCCGGTTCACGTTGCGCGCGGGCCAGCGCCGGCTCGATGTGACCACGTCGTTGAACAACACCTGCCGCAACCACCGCATGCGCGTGATGTTCCCGACCCAGTTGAAGGCCAAGACGTCCGAGTCGGAAGCGGCCTTCGACGTGATCTCGCGCGACATCACGGTGAAGAAGGGCAACGCCTACCATGGACGGCCCAACCCGCAATATCCCATGTACCGGTTTGTGGACCTGAGCGACGGCGACAAGGGATTCGCGCTGCTCAACACGGGCATCCGCGAATATGAGGCCGTGGACAATGCCGAGCGGACCTTGGGCTTGACCCTGTTCCGGGCGTTCACGTATCGCAACTGCCCGATCTTCGGGCGGTGGGAAGTGTATCCTGAGATGGACCGCGCCCAATGCACGGGCGACCACGAATGGACGTACGCCATCTACCCACACGGCGGCGATTGGACCAACGGCTGCTTCGACGAGGCCGAGGAACTGAACCTGCCGCTCGAAGCGGCGCAGGCCGGACCGCACGCGGGCAAGCTGCCCAAGTCAATGGGGTTCGTGGAACTGAAGGGCGCCAACCTCCAACTCACGGCGCTCAAACGCGCCGAGGACCGCAAGTCGAGCTACGTGGTCCGGTTCTTCAACCCGGCCGACCGGCAGGCCACGGCCACGTTGACGTTCTGGAAGCCGGTGAAGAAGGCCTGGCTGACCAACCTCGACGAGAAGCGGCTGGAATCCATCGAGCCCAAGGGCAATACACTCAAGGTGAAGGCAGGCAAGAAGAAGATCGTGACTGTGGAGTTCGCGTTGTAGTCAATACTCAACAATACGGCCGGGGCCCCTGAGAGGGGTCCCGGCCGTTCTTCGTTTCCGACTCACTCCGTCACGACCTCGCCGATGCGCAGCCACGCCGTGGTGTTGCTGGTGGCGGGTTCGACGTTCTCTCCGCCGAGGGCATAGAGCCGTTTGCCGAGGAGCACGACGCGGATGTCGTTCGTCGGCACGGGCATGAGCGTTGGCAACACCGTCCACGCATCGGTCTGGGTGTCGTACACGAGAACGAAGGGGCAGTAGTACGACTCGTAGCGGTCGCTCTTCTCGTAGGCTTCGCGCATGGCGGGCGTGAAGTCGTCTGCCTCGGCCGCTCCGCCGACTAGGATGATGTAGCGGTCGCCGTAGACACAGGAATCCATCCCGGCGACCCGGTACGGCAACGGGGCGCGCTCGGTCCACGTCGCCGTGTCGGGGTTGAATGCGCGCATGTCGGACAGGCGTTCCCGGTCGGGACCGTCCTCCGGCTTCGGGTCGTAGAAATGGCCTCCGCCGAAGACGTAGATGGCGCCCTTCACTGCAGCGGCTCCGAGCCATCCGCGCGACCTGCCGGGAATTTCACTCACGATCTTCCACGAGGCCGCGATGTCGCTGGTATCGAACATTTCGACGCTGCTCATCGTCGGACCATGCCCGCCCTTGGCGCCCCCGAACACGTACAACTCGCTGCCCACGGACACGCTGGGCGCCCAACCGCGGGCGTTATTCAATGGCGGAGCTTCTCCCCACACATACCCGTCATTTCCGACCGTCAACCAGTAGCATTGGGTACGGACACTGCCCTTGCGGCCGCCGATGGCAAAAAAGGCGTCGCCACACTCAGCGCCCTGCACGTAGCACTGTCCGACGGGACCATTCGGGCCGCGCATCCACCAGTCCGTAGCGGGATCGTAGACATACATGGTGTCCATTTCACCCCAGGGCTGACGCATGCCGAACACGCTGATGACCTTGCCGTCCAGTGTGGTGGCGCATCCGCCCTTTCGAAGCTCAGGGAGATTGGGACCTATACGCCATGTGATGTCGCGGATTGCGGGTGCATCGGCCGGAGCCTGGCCGAATCCGGACAAGGTCGCGATGCAGAGAAGCGTAACAGAACTCATGGTCAGCGCCTCCGTGGGTGGTCGTCCAGAGGCTCAGTGTGCCCGGAACGGCGCAGTCTACGCAAGGTAGGGAATGGTAAGCGGTCCTTCGGGCATGACGGCGACGGGCACACGCCGACCCAACGCCCGGATGCGGTCATACACGCCCTGTTCAAGGTCTGTCACGCGCTCCAGATGGCACGCGGTCACCGCCTCAGGGGTGAGGGACGAGAACAGCGCCACATCGCATCGTTGGCGTATTCGGAGGAGCACCTGGACCTGCCACATATCGAGCGCGGGCTCGGTCATAGCCTGGAGCCGCTGTCCCATATCTTCAATGCCCTCGGCAGCGTGGAGCATTTGACCGAAGTTGCCGTGGTCAGGCACACCGTCGCTACACTCGGCGGCCATGATGATGCAGCCGCTCTGCTCCACGACGCGGGCCGCGGCCGACATGCCTTTCACGGATTGGTACAGATTCTGGTCGAGCGGGAATCCGCTGTTGGACGCCACGACAATCGGAAACTCCCGGTCGACCGGCGCCATGGCCTCCTCGCGCACGCGATTGCACCCGGCCCGATGGGCAGCCTGGTAGTGGCCACAGTGGTAGCCCGTGATCTTCTTGCCGTTGTTCAGCGTCACGTTGACCAGGAACTCCGGCGAACAGCAGGCCACAGCCTCCGCGACACGCTGGTGCAACGGGTTCTCGTCGAGAAGGCCCCACGTGCTGTTGGGGTCGGCGATCACGTCGTACGCGTGCAGATGAAAGATGGTGTCAATCGAGGCCACGCCCGGCGCGACGCCTTTCGGACCTCCCGAGAATCCCGCGAAGAAGTGGGGTTCGATGAACCCCACCACGATGCGCTTTTCGGCTTCCACGTAGGCACGGTTCAGGTGGATGGGCGTGCCGTTCACGGCCATGCCAACCTGCTCGTTCACGCCGGGGTCGAAAGCGTCGTGATTGACCACCGCAATTCGTGGGTCCAGGTCCGGCCCCAGTATTTCGGCAAGTTCCTCCGGCGTATTCGGCCGGTGCGTGCCCGTGCCGATGAGCACGGTGATTTGCTCTGGCGCCAGGTTCAGTTCCTCGACGATCCACGGTACCAACAGATGACTCGGCACGGGGCGCGTGCCGTCGGCCGTCACGATGACCACGCGGTCCGTCGACTGAACCAGTTCGTTCATCGGTCGCGTGCCGATGGGATCGCGCACGGCCTGGAGGAATGCGCGCTTCGGCTCAGGGAGCGCAGGCGTTTCCTTCGGGCGGATGACGTGCCAATCCGCCACGGCGGGATCGAGCCGCAAGGGAACGCGGCCTTTTCCGTAGAGGATGTGGGCGACGTCGTCGGGCATCGCTCCTATCCCTTCTCCGCGATGTTTCTGAGTTTCGTTGCCATGGTCCGCAGATCGTCCTCCGACCGGTCCACCGACGTGGCGATGTAGACCGTACGGGCCAGGTACTCGAGGGTCTTGGGGCACATGTCCTTGGAATACTCGACCTCGTAGCCGCAGGTGGCGAAGGGGTTGCGCGCGGGATGATGGGCGCCCTGCTTCTCGAGGATGGTGCGCCACTTCGAGTAGACGTGAATGCCCGAATCGATGGGCGACGAAAGATCGACGTTCTCCTCGCCCGCAGCTTCGACAAACCCCTTCGCGGCCTCGGCCGTGTCGAACAGCAGCGCCATGACGGTGCCGCAATCGCCTTCGATGTCATGGACGGGACTCAGCGAGAAGGCCGACACATCGGACAGCGTGTCGCGCAGAATGGCCTTCTCCTTGCGGAGGGCCGCTAGGATTCCGTCGAGCCGCGTCAGTTGCACGCGCAGGATGGCGCTCAGGATTTCGTTGATGCGGTAGTTTGTGCCCGCGAAGAAGGGCACGTTCATGCCCTCGGCATGGTCGCGGAAAGCCGCGCCAATGTCGTGATACACGAGGGCGCGTTGGTACACGGTCTCGTCGTTGGTGACCACCGCGCCACCTTCGCCGCAGCTCATGATTTTGTAGTGGTTGAACGAATGGGCTCCCGCGATGCCGATGGACCCGAGTCGACGGCCTTTGTACGACCCGCCGTCGGCCTGGCACGCGTCCTCGAGCACCATGAGGCCATGCTTGTCGGCCAGTGCGGTCAAGGCGTCCATGTTGGCCGGATACCCGGACATGTGGACCGGGATGATGGCCTTGGTGCGCGGCGTGATTTTGCGTTCCACGTCGGCCGGGTCCAGGGTGAGCGATTCGTCGACTTCTGCAATGATGGGAATCGCGCCCACGGTGACCGCGGCCAAGGGGGTGGCGATCCAGGTGTAGGCGGGCACAATGACCTCGTCGCCTGGCCCGATGTTCATGCCCGCCAAGGCGCAGGTGAGCGCGGCGGTGCCGCTGGTGACGGCGACCACGTGCTTCACGCCGATGGTGGCTGCCCAATCGGCCTCAAACTGGTCCGTCTCGCCGCCTTCCCCTCCGCGGTAGCGGAACAATTGTTTCGATTCAATCACCCGGCGGACGGCGTCCGCTTCTTCCTGTCCTATGATGTACATGTTTGAACCCTTATCTACTTCCAATGTCTTTCCAGAGCGGGAGTGCGTACTCCCGCGCCCCTTATATCTCTTTGCGGGCTTTCGGGGCAAACGCAGTATGCCTGGACAGGCACTGTCGGCTCTACCGTGAGCGGCAGGGCATGCGCGACCCTTGGCGCCACGCATGCCCCGCCCGACCTACTCGGCCGTGGGTCTAATGGGGAACAGTGCCCCACGCCCTGGGCTCGATGCTGTGTATGGCAAATCCGCCCGAACCCACTGGGAACTGCTCGTGGTTATCGACTCCGGCGAAACGCTGGAATTCTACGTGGCCGTCCATGAACAGTGCGTTTCCTCCGCCGGGCAGGTGAGGGAAATGCTCCCAACTGCCCGCGCACATGGCGTCCCACATCACGGCCAACTCGGACTGGCCTTTGCTCGTGGCGGCGGGATTGTTGATGTCCGACACGAAGAAGCGTTCGATGCCTTCGCGGAGGCGGTAGACGGTCTGGCCGCTGACCAACGTGAAGTCTTCTGCCTTCAGTTCGCCGGAAGTGTCGTTGGTGAAACGGTCGAGGATCGCGTCGGTCTCAGCATTCTCGCCGGGCTCGAGCATCATGTCCTTCGTGAACGCCCATCCTACGTAGCAGTAGGGACACGACGTAATCTCGCAGGGCTCGACCGAGCCGTTGTCCGTCCCGGCCCATTCGAAGAACCAGGTGTCGCCGGCGCCTCCGTCGAACCGTTCAACCGCGTCCGATCCCGCGATCGCGGAAGGGCAGATAAGGCAGTTCACGTCCGTCAGGTATTCGGGAACCAGCTGCTCGCCCTGGAACATGAGGCGCCAAGGATCGTAGACACCCCCGCAATACCAGGTGTGTTGCATAGGGAACTTCTCGCCCTTCGATTCGCTGGCGTACATCTTGAGCACAATGCCCATCTGTTTCAGGTTGTTCTGGCAGGACGCCCGCCGGGCCGCCTCACGGGCTCTGGCAAGGGCGGGCAGCAAGATGGCCGCGAGAATGCCGATGATGGCGATCACGACCAGTAATTCGATCAAAGTGAATCCTCGTTTCATTGGAAAGACACTCCTCTTCCATTCACGGACCTCACCGGGAGGCACGCGTAGATATAGTTATCCTGTTACCATTCGTGGGGACACTCGACGCTCCGCGTCAGATGGATTGTCGGGAGGAGAGAGGAGGCGCTCGCACGAGGAAAAGACGCCAGCGCGATGCGCGCGGCTCGGGCAAATCGGGAACGTCCACCCGCGTGACATTCGCGGCGAGCCCGTCCGGCACGGGACACCCGGTGGAAACGATGTTGTCGCTCTGCAGCAGAGCGCACAAGGGGCAGGTGTCGGCGAGCCGGCGAACGCGGTTCTCGTGAGACGGTCGAGTCGGCTCGTGATGGTGACCGTGGCAGCATTCCTCAAGCTCGCCGATCCCGGGCACGAACGCAAAATACCCGACCGAACTCAGCAGAGGCCCGAGATTGTGCAGCACTGCGACCGCATAGAACACCACAAGGGCCCATGCGGCGAAGCGCGACATTCTATTCTTCACCGGCGGCATAGTCCCGGTCAGCCTTTCTCGGCGTGCCTAAGCGCGCGCTCGGTGGCTTGCCTCTGTTTGCGGACGAAGCTGCGGGTCTGCAAGTCCTTGACGGCAGTCATGCCCGCGTCGCACACGGCCAGCGCCTCGTCGTACCGGCCCAGAACCGTGAGGCTCTTTGCGCGGAACAGGTACGATTCTCCGAGCAACTGCTCCTGATAAGGGTCGAACGTCTCCGGATCCCGGTTGGGATTAGCGCGGTTCCGCGTATCGAGTCGTTCCCGCTCGGCTCCGGCCTGTTCAATGGCCCGCTCGAGGATGTCGGACGCACGTCGATAGGCGACCTCAGGCTCAATCTTCATCTTTCCATGGTAGTCGTGCAGGAGTCGACCGAGGGCTGCCCG
>JAAEQP010000464.1 GCA_024231375.1 bacterium
AAATTGCGAACGGTATTGATCGCATCGAGTCGACCTTGCCCCTGCTCCAGGAACTGGCCATCGGCGGCACGGCCGTGGGCACCGGGTTGAACACCAAGAAGGGATACGACGAGAAGGTGGCGGCCCAGATCAGTGCTCTGACGGATTTGGCCTTCACGAGTGCTCCGAACAAGTTTGAATCGCTTGCGGCGCACGACGCTATGGTGATGACCCACGGTGCGTTGAAGACCGTGGCGTGCAGCCTGATGAAGATTGCCAACGACGTGCGATGGCTGGCGAGCGGTCCGCGATGCGGTTTGGGCGAGATTGCGATTCCCGCGAACGAACCGGGTTCGTCGATCATGCCGGGCAAGGTGAACCCGACCCAGTGCGAAGCGGTGACCATGGTGTGCGCACAGGTGATCGGAAACGACACGGCCGTGAACGTGGCGGGGGCGTCGGGCAACTTCGAACTGAACGTGTTCAAGCCGGTCATTATCTGCAACCTGCTGCAATCGGTGCGGCTGTTGGCCGATTCGTCGGTATCGTTCACGAACCACTGCGTGGCGGGCATTGAGCCGAACCTTGAACGCATCGATGTGCTGATGAATCAGTCGTTGATGCTGGTGACGGCGCTGAACCGGAAGATCGGTTACGACAATGCGGCGAAGATTGCGAAAACGGCCCACGCCAACGGAACCACGTTGCGCGAAGAGGCCGTCAACCTGGGATTGCTGACGGAGGCCGAGTTCGACGAGGCCGTAGTGCCCGCGCGCATGGTTGGGCCTTCGGACTAGCCCGGATATTTCACCGGCTGGGGTTTACCCTGGACGAAGTGCTCGTGGGTGGCCCAATACTCGTCGACGGCGTGCTGCATGTCCTTGGCGGCATCTTCCACGACGGCGGCGATGTCGGCGTCAGGATCTTTCATGACCACGTCGATGACGGTGCTCTGGAAGAGCCGGTACCACACTTTGGCGAAGCACGGCACGAAAGGCGAGTTCCGGCCCTGTTTGATGACGTCTGGCGTAATGCGGAAGAAGAAGAACCGGTCGTCGAAGGCGTCGCTCTCGTAGACGCGCAGGTTGCCGGGCGGTTGGCCCGTCATCTCCAGATACCGGAAGTGGTTCTCGACCGACGTGGCCATCGCCATGAATTCCCACACCAGATCCGGGTGTTCGGTGTGCGCGCTCATGAGGAGGTGTTGACCGCCGAAGAAGCTGACGGCTTCGCGACCGGCCGGCACCGCTGCCACGTCCCATTTCCCTTCCCATTGGGGGTAGAATCCGTCGTTCCGTCCGGCGTTCCACGATCCGTCGATGACCATGGCCGCCGACCCCATACTCCACGCATCGACGACCTTGGAACCGGCCGCCAGGGCCGGGTCCATCACCTTGTGCTTGTGCATGAGGTCGTGTACGAACTGAAGGCCCCCCACGAATTCGGGCGTGTCGATGGTGATGGTCCGATGGTCGTCACTAATGATGCTGCCACCGTTTTGCCACACGAAGGGCATGATCCAGAAGGCGGACTTGGTGTCCATGGCGAAGGGAAACTCGAGATCGGTCTTTGCCTGAATGGTGCGGCACACGGCCACCAGTTCGTCCCACGTGCGCGGCGGTTGAACGCCCGCTTCGGTGAAGATGTCTTTGCGGTAGAGGATGTAGCCGTAGCCCCCGTACCAGGGGATACCGTACCGGTCGGCCCCGACGTAGCCGTCCCTGACCATGCTTGGAGGGAACTCGCCGGCGTCGTAGTTTGGGTCGGATTCGATGAATCCTTCCAACGACTGGACCAGGCCCTCTTGCGCCAGTTGTCCGATGTAGCCGTCGTCCATAATCATCACATCCGGCGGGTTGCCGCCGATGAAGCGCGTGGTCAACACCGAGAGATAGGGGCCGTGCGCGATGTCGGCCACTACTTGCACTTTCACATCCGGATGCCGTGTCATGAACTCGTCGGCGACCGCGTTCCAGAACGGGATGCCCGGATTGCTCGCGCCCCCAGTGCCGTAGGACCAGAACTCGATCACCTTCCGCCCATCGTCCGGCTCCGAGTGGAGTCGACCGAGGAGGAGGAAGATCGCCACGATGGCGAGTATGGCTAGAAACGCTTGCTTCATGAGTCCTGTCGTTTCCTAGGGCTTCCAGGTGTACGTACCCACGGACCTTGCGCCGAGGGTGGTTTCGAAGGTCTTGTCGCCGTAGGCCACGGCGAAGGTGCGCGGCTCGGCGTCGGCATTGGCCGCGACGAGGACAATGCTGCCGTCGGGGTTCTTGAAGGCCACGTTGGCGAATCGCTGTTCGCAGTCGGTGGATGCAACCCGCACCGCGCCGGGTTGGATGAACTTCATGAACTGGCCGTACATGTAGTAATCGAACCGGTATTCGAGGGACAGGTCGTCGGTGTTGAGGATGATGCACGTGGGCGAGCAACTGTGAGGGCCGGGATTGGGTTGGCGGTCCTGGTCGATGATGGTGACCCAGGCGTTGTAGCTGCGGGCCCAGTTCCGCAGGATGGCGATGATGGTGGTGGCGCCGCGTGCGCCGAAGGTGGACCCCTCGGTGAAATAGATGGGTTTCTCGGGGAACTCCTCGTGCAACGTTGTCATGTCTTCCGGTTTGCCTTCGTAGAAATGGAAGGCCGTCCCGTCGCAATAGGCCGCGGCCTTCTCGTCGCGCAAGACGGCGCGCGGGAAATCGAGGAGATTGAAGTTGTGGTCCCAGCACCAGATTTCGGCGCCGATGCCCTCACGCTCGAACACCGGTCCCAGATGGTCGCGGATGAAGTCGCGTTGCTGTTCGCCCTTCCATCCGCAGGTGGGATAGCTGGGTGGGTTGTAGTCGGGCTCGTTCTGGGGCGTGACGGAGAGGATGGGAATGCCTTCCGCCTCGTAGGCTTTGACGAACCGTGCCATGTAGCGCGCGTAGGCGTCGAAGAATTCCGGCCTGATGCGTCCCCCGCCTATCTTGTTGTTCGTGGTCATCCAGCCGGGCGGGCTCCACGCCGACGCGATGAATTGGAGATCGGGATTGGCGGCGAGCGCCATCTTCAACACGGGCAGCACATACTCCCGGTCCTTGTCGATGGAGAAGCGTTTCAGCTTCTTGTCGGTCTTGCCTTTGGGCATGTCGTCGTAGGAGTACCACGGAGATGCGGTGAAATCGGGCGTACCGATGCAGATCCGCATGAGATTCATGCCGATCCCGTCTTCGGGGTCCACAATCTTGCGGATAACGGCTACTTGCTCGGATTCGGGCAGTTTGCGGATGTTGTAACAGGTGGCGTGTTCCAGCGAACACCCCAGACCGATAACGGTCTGGTAGGTGGTCGATTCGTCGACCTCGATGACGGTCTCCGCCGCGGGGGGCTCGGCCGAGAAGGTGAGAACATCCTGACGCGACAGGGTCAGGGCCATATCCTGGGACGACACCCAGGAATCCACGGGGGTCGTGCCGGTCTCTGATTGTGCCAGGGCGAGAAGGATGAGGCAATGCACCATGGGACGTCTCCGTGTCGTCGTTGCCGAGCGTGTTATGCCATGATACCCGAAAGGGGGGCGAGTGGACAGTCTGAGGCAGTTCGGTCTCCAATGCGCGGCGGCCTCGTTGTTGACACCCCCGTTCAGCCGGGAATACACTGGACCGAACGTAAGGGAACACACACGGAAGTCTCCATGAGCGACTTGGTCATTACCTGCCAGTGCGGTCAACGCATGAAGGCCCGCAGCGATCTCCTCGGGAAGACCGCCAAATGCGTTCGGTGCGGCGTGCAACTCACGGTAACGGAGGAGAACACGCAGCCTCTGCCCGCCCGGGAGCCCGAAGGGCCCGCGGATTCCCGGCAGCCGGAATCCGAGCCCTCGACGGGCCATCCCCGCATCGGCGAACTACTGGTGGAAGACGGGCTCGTGACACAGGGGCAGGTCGACGAGGCGTTGGGGCTCCAGAAGAAGCGCGGAGGCAGGACGTTCGAGATCCTGCTGTCGCTGGGGTACCTGGACAAAGAAGCGCTCCATGATTTTCTGTCGCGTCAGAGCGGCGTGGCCAGTATCGACATCCAGAACTACGACATCCCGAAAGACCTCCTGGAGCTTGTGCCTCGGGAGATGGCCAAAGAGCATCTGGTCTTCCCTATCGACAAGATGGGACGCCTGCTGACGATCGGCATGGCGTGTCCCCTCGACCTCGACACCATCGCCGCATTGCAGGAAAGCACGGGCTTGCGCGTCAAACCCATGCTCTGCCGGTTGGACGACATCCTTGCCACCATCGGCCGCTATTACCCCGAGCCCGAGCCTGAAGAGGCCGCTACCTTTGCCGTGCCGGGAGGAGGCGGAGTCGCGACCGCCGCGGCGGAGGAAGAGGAGCAGGAGGACGAACAGCCGGCCGCCCCGCCGACCGAGGCAGAGACTCCGGTCGAACCCCCAGCCGAGATCGACGAGGAAGTGCTGGCGCGCGTGCGGGAACTGGATTCGTTGCCTTCCTACGCCGATACCACCCAGCGGGTGCGCGAAGCCTTCGAAAGCCCCGAGTGCTCGGTCCGCGACATGGCGGCCATCGTGGCGTGCGACCCCGCCGTGACGGTGCAACTGCTGAGCGTTGCCAACGCCGAGGCCTACGGTATGGCCGGACGGGTCACCACCATCGATCTCGCATCGGCCCTGCTCGGCATCGACGGAATCTGTGAAATCGTGATTTCGTCGCGCATGGAAGGCGCCGTGCAAGAAACCGGACACTTTGAGTACGCCACCTTCGCGATGCGGTCCCTTTTCGTGGCGCTGGCGTCACGCGGCATCGCGGCCACGGTCCGGCCCGAATTGGAGGGCGAGGCGTACGCGGCCGGTCTGGTGCATGCTATCGGACGTCTGGCGCTGGCCCAGTGTTTTCCGGAGGACTACGGATCGCTCAACGGCGGACTGGAAGGGGCGGAACTGGCCGCCGCCGAGTTGGCGCGGTTCGGGATTGACTATCCGCGGGCTGGCCACGCGCTGGCTCAGAAGTGGCGGCTTCCGGAGGCCGTGGCCGACTCCATCCAACACCACTTGTCGGACGAAATGCCGGCAGGGCCGTCGGATCTTGCCGCGGTGGTCGCCCTCGCCGCGTTCATGGCGGACCTTCAGAAACACAAGACCCTCGACGAACCGGACGCGTTTGCGCCGCGATCCGCCGTTATGCAGGCGCTGGGCCTGAACGACGCCGAAGCCGTGCGCATCGCCACGGAAGCCCTCGACCTCGTGTCCCGCCGCATGTAGCGGCTCTCCAGACCCAGCACCTTTCCTACCGGTTTCCTACCAGGTCGCCGGGTTGCCGTATCCGTTGAACAGATGCCCCCACGTACCCGAGGAGCATGCGTGCGCCGACGTACACGGGAATTCCGTGCCCGCCGGGCCCTGCCAGCGAATGAAATCGACGTGCCCGTCAAGGTACAGCACGTTGGCCCCGCCCGGAAGGTGGGAAAAGGAAATGACCTCCGCGGTAACGTGGTCCCACATGACCGGGATCCGGCTGGCGGACTTGCTGGTAGCGCCGGGATTGTTGATGTCCGAGATCAGGAAGCGCTCGATGCCCTCGCGAAGCCGGTACAGAATGTTGCCGCCGCCCGCCTGGGTGCCGGGGAAGGTGGCCGAGAAGTCGTAGTCCTCGTCACTGGATGCGCCATAGTCGGCGAAACTGGTCAAGCCCAATTCGCCAAACGGTCCCGTCGCCATCTGGTCTTCCGTATACCGCCCGTACCGGTCGACGCTGGCCGGGTTGGCATGCCCGCCCTCGTCGATTTGGGCCAGCAACGCATCGCCCAGGATGTTCCGGTCTTCCATGACGAGATATCCGCAGTAATCGTAAGGTTCCTTCGTAATCTCGCCCAGTTCGAGTACGCCGTTGGCGTTGCTTCCCCGGTCGGTCTTGGCGTCGTACCGGGCGATGGGGTCGAGTTGGGCCGCCCACGAAGGACACCACACGAACTCCAGGTCCGTGAGGTACTCGGGATACAGCGACCAGTCGTTGAATATCATCTCGCGGCTGGGGCGGCCGTCGCGGCGGTTGACCTGTCGGCAGGGCAGCTTTTCCGCCCGGTCTTCGTTTGCGTACATGGCGAACATCAACCCAAACTGCTTCAGGTTGTTCTGACACGATGCGCGCCGTGCCGCCTCCCGGGAGCGTGCCAACGCGGGCAGTAGAATGGCCGCTAGTATGCCGATGATCGCAATGACCACAAGCAATTCAATCAGAGTAAACCCGTCTCGTTTCATGATCCCTCCTCCGTGCGCGGATACGCTCCCCCCTCGAAGCGGCCCCGTCCACAACCATATCTCCGTGGCTACTTGTGCGCATGAATGGCGCGACCGCCGCAAACCGATCAACCCATCGTGGCGGAATGGGCGCAAGGGGACAAAACGTTTCCCTGGATGGTGACCCCAATCCTTGAAGCGCGAACAGGTTGACCGGAAAGGGAGGACATAGCGTGTCTACGGAGAAATATCCAGGCGGCGTTGAGCGGGTGGCGATTGTGGGCGTGGGCGCCGTGGGCGCCACCGCCGCGTATGCCATGGTGCAGGCCGGATCGGCGAGCGAGATCTTGCTGGTCGACAGGAACCGCGCCCTCGCGGAAGGCGAGGTGATGGACCTGCAACACTGTCTGCCGTTCACGCACCACGCTTCCTTGGGCGTGCGGGACGTGGACGGAGTCGAACAATGCGATCTCGTGATAGTGACGGCAGGCGTGGGACAGAAGCCAGGCGAATCACGCCTCGACCTGGTGCAGCGCAATGTGGCGGTGTTCGACAGCTTCATGCCCACGCTGGCACGCCGGAACCCGGACGCCCATTTCATGATCGTCACGAATCCCGTCGATGTGATGACGCGGGTGGCCCTCGGCATGACCGGGCTGCCGCCACGACAGGTGTTCGGTTCGGGGACCGTGCTGGATTCGGCCCGGTTCCGCACCCTCATCAGCCAGCACGTTGGCGTGCAGACGGGACACATCCACGCCTACGTGATTGGCGAGCACGGCGATTCCGAGGTCATTGTCTGGAGCCGCGCCATGATAGGACCGTTTCATGTGTCGGAGTACTGCGAGTTGCACGGAATCACCATGTCCCCCGAAGACACGGAACGTATCGAACGGAACGTCCGCACGGCGGCGTACCAGATCATCGAACGGAAAGGCGCGACCCACTTCGCCATCGGCCTGGCGGCCACGCGCGTGACGGAAGCCCTGTCGCAACAGGAGGACTCCATCTTCACGGTCAGCCGCCAATGCGAGGGGATCTATGGCCTGGACGACGTGTGCCTGTCCGTGCCCACCCTGGTCAACCGGGAGGGTGCGGTCCGCGCCTGCGAGATCGCCTTGTCGCCGGGCGAGCGGACCGCCTTCATGCGGAGCGCGGAGGTTCTGGACGGCGTGTATCAACAACTCGGTCTATCGAACTGAGCGGGCCATTACCTCCAGCCGCGATACCGTGGTATGATGGGTCCGTGCTTGGGCCGGGCCAGGCAGTCACTCATCGGGAGAGCGCGATCATGATCGGTCAGGACAAGTTGTTCCACTTCTGGGCGAGTTTCTTCATTGGACTGCTGAGTCCGGGCCTGGCCGCCGTGGTCGGCATCGGCAAGGAAGTGTACGACGCATTCTCGGGTGGATTCGCCGAAGCGGGCGACCTGTTGGCAGACGGCATCGGGATCGTGTTCGCCATCATCGTCTCCCCCATCTGGTAGTTGCGCCTCAACCCAAGGGTGTCATTGGTCTTAGATATCCGCGACGACCTCTTTCCTAGATGCACCGTACGCATTGACATGCAGCGGGCGCTGTGCTAGGCTCATTGGGCCTGTAGTGCAGCCTATTCAGGGGAGCTGAGGCGGGCGGGGCAAGAGGCCTGCCTCAAATATCGCACACGGCTTGCGGTACGCCGGTGCTCGGAGGTGGCGTCATGCGGGGTGGGGTATCTCGGGGAAAATCACAATCCATTCTGGCCTGCTTGGCCTGTGTCGCGCTCGTGGTGTGCGGATCGTCGTGCGCCACGAAAACCATGTGGACGCGATGGTCCAAAACGACGCCACCGGCCGATGGCGGCAACGACGGGCAGGGCGGGACGACGACCGTCGATACGGAGGTCCGTCTCAAGGACATTCAGTCGTCTCTCGCCAAGGTTCGGGTCACCCAGGAGGGGACCAAGTACTATCCTAACAAGACCCACCGCCGAATCCGCGTGCCCTTTGTGTATAACCACGAGACGGGCGTCCCCAACCGTCCTATGCCGTGGTATCAGTCCCTTTCGGCGGCCGGCGAGCGCATCCAACTGGTGCGCGACCTGAATCAGCAGGTGCTGGACACCGACGAGGTGTTCATCGATTCGTTGGGAATCAAGAACCAGAATCTGGCTATGGTCCTGGACCGGATCAAGTTTCAGCAGGATGAGGCCCATCGTGAGGCCGCGGCACTGCGCACGGCGCTGGCCCTGGCTCGAAAGAAGCTCACGGAGGTCGAGATCGAATTGGGCGGCGCCAAGTCTGAGAAACAGAAGGCCTACGACCAGGTTCAGAAGAGCGGGGACTGGGCCGACTTCGAGAAGCAGGTTGAAGCCCAGCGCACGTATAACGCCACCAAGAAGGCGTACGAAGAGGCCAAGGTGGCCTACGACACGGCCAAGGGCGAGTACGACGGTGTGGCGGCCCAACTCAGCGCGGTGGTGATGGCTTCGGCAGACCTGCAACGGCTGGCCGAAGACGCCATTCGCAACAACATTGGACAAGTCAACCAGCGATTCACGGTGTTCAATATGCGGCCTGCATCCGTGGTGGCATCGGAACGC
Source organism: bacterium (assembly GCA_024231375.1). The sequence goes on from JAAEQP010000464.1 coordinate 8,789, forward strand.
AACCCCGTTTCTTACTCCATCACCGACCGCAAGTTCCTGGATAGCCTGGACCTGAACCAAGCCGCCATGGTGGCAGGTTCCATCATCGAGCCCGGCGTCATCGCGCTTGGTGTAGTGGATTCCATCGCGAAACGCGTCATCAAGAAGGACGGCGACACCGAGTTCACCTATTTCTCCGTGCCTGTACCCTACAACTTCTCCCGGCCTACGCTTGAAGGCGACAGTCCGGTTCAGAACCGGGTGCAGGTGCTTGTCAGCAACAACGGCAAGTACGAGTTCCATCTCAACGGATGGAATATCGATGCGGTCCAGGACGAGAAGATCGACTACAAGTCCTGCAACGAACCCACGGGCGAACTCTCCGCCGCCGTGCAGGCGGATGCAGGCGTATACAAAGCCGCCATAGCAGCGAATCAGAATGTACAAATGGCCAAAGTCATGTCCGAGGCCATGAAATCGGGTGCTCAGCTCATCGGCGCTCCCTCGCTCACTACCGAAAGGGATGAAAAGGGCGCGACCATCACCGCGAGTCCACCGGCCAACGTGTCCGGGGACTACCGGTTTGTGTGGAAGGTCACGCACGAAGGCGGCGGGGATTCCGTCGCCAACACCAACGCGGGCGAACGCGTCGAGAAGCTGGCCATTTCGGCCGAGCAATTCCTGGGTACCAAGACGGTCACCGTCGAGGCCCGGGTCTCCTTCAACTCCATGCTCGGGCAACCTGGCGAGGTCACGCTCAAGGGCGTGCCGTTGGCCGCGCCCAAGGAGGTAAAGGAGGTCGACGAGACCAACACAGACACGGCTGCCTTCGAAGCCACGTTGGATCCGTCCCTTGACGCCTACAAGGAGCACTGCACGTTCAAATGGGTCCTGACCGATGCCAACGGCGAGGAGATTGACCTGGACGCGATCAAGGAAGAGACCGGCGCCAACCTCTCCCTCAAATGGAGCGATCTGGGGGACAGGACGACCGTGTCCGCCATTGTTCGGGTGACAGCGAACAAACGGCTTGGCGAGAAGTCGAAGCCCGCCCCATGCAGCAAGGATTCGGGTGAGTCATGATGGCGCCGATTGCCGGCATGCGAGAGATCTGACGGTGCGTAGCCCGCAGACAGATCGATTCGCGCCGCGGCAGCGAGGCGCGCCTGCGCTGCTGGTGGCGTGGTGTTGCCTCTGTCTTTCGCTCTGCGGCTGTGTCTCGCTCTCAGAGGGTACGACGGTGGCCGACGGCCACATCCTCGTGCGGATTCCCCGGCAGTTGCACGTTGCGGTCGACCGTACGGAGGCCCGGTGGCGGACCGTGTTCCAGCGGGAGCCGCTGGCGTTTGCCAAGCTGCCGGGCGACGACGCGCCGTGGGTGTTCATTTACAGCGTCAACACGGGGGGCGGACCGTGGCTGCCGGCGAAGGGGCCGCTGAACGTTCCCCTGGACACGGACGGCTATTTCAACTTCACGTACATCTGCGAGGGCCATGACCCACGGGCGAACGTGAACTTCGAGGACATGAAGATTGGAGACGTGTACGCGACCCGCTACTTCTTCCCGGTCGGCGTGCGGCCGGGCGAGTCGGAGCGGCTTTATGTGGTGGGCTTCTGCAAAGACAGCCCCATTGAATGGTACTGGTACCCGGAATTCACCGACATTGTGCGCAACATTCAGTTCACGCGGAATTCGTAGAACCGCGCGCAAGGAGAGAGCCATGCGTCAACGTGCCGTCGCACTCGCACTGATCGTCACCATGCTGTTCGCCGCGAGCGGGTGTATCTCCGTCGCGAACGTGAAGCGCACGCCTATCGGCAACGGCAGGATGCAGTACGAGGTGGGGCTCATCGCCGTGACGCCCGAGGCGTCGGGGCCGGTGTCGCTCTTGCAGACAGGGAACGGCGACGCCCTGCAATTGCTGCCTCTCTTCCAATTCAGCAAGGACGACAACCGCATGGAGCGGTTCGCCGAGATCATCAAGAACGTCCAGGAGATGGACGCGATGATGAACAACCCTTCGGGCGACCAGCTCGGTTTCATGAACTACCAGAAGGAAGCGGAGAAGATCCTTCGCGAGGTCGGCCGCAACCAGCTCCAAGGGGCGACGCGACTGCCGCTGTCCCGGTAGTCTGCCGCGGCGCAACGCAACCAGCAGGGAGGGGCAAACGATGGCCAACGAGGTGAAACAACTCGTGGACCGCATCATCGAGAAGGGCGTCTACACCCGCGAAGATCATGCATCACTGGAGCTGCTCATATGGGCGGATGGGGTTGTGGACGAAGCCGAGAAGGCTCAGCTCAGGAGACTGTCGCACGCCATTCAGAGCGGAGCGGTCATCGTCGGCTGGTGAGGTTGATCGAACTCCTCCTCCGACGAAGTGCTCTTGTGTAGTCTTCTGCCTTTCTACGTGGACTCGGTCGCACCATGAGAACTGGCCTGAGGGCAGGGGATCGCCCTGCCAATTGGCTATACCGACCATCGGCCTCGCGGTCTTTCGCTATCCCGCCCGCTCTCCTCACGCCCCGGAATATGGTGTTCCCGCATGCATGTTCCCCCAATAGATGGTACAAACAAGGTAGAAGATTGGCCGGAATTGACGAAAGGAGCAGGCGGGCAGGATAACTATTGACAAAAGGTCGTTCGCGGGGGGTAAAATACTGAATAGATGTCCAGTATATGGCTGGCGACATGCGGGACGTCGGCCACGGTGCGAAAGGATACACAGTATGGCCTCACCGAATTACTTGTTCGACATGAAGCCCTTCGACACGCACGAGCTTCGAAGCAGGCGGTTCCGCCGGTTGCCTCCCAGGCTGCAGGAGGCCTTCGGCCGGCTCAAGAACGCCATGGACGCGCTTCCCCAGGACGAATATCACGATCGCCAACGCGCGTGCGAGGACTTTGAGCGGCGGGTCCAGGCTCGTTAGGTCGGCGCGTTGCGCGGGCCACGGTGCAGGCCTGTGCGGATGCGCGTGCGAACGTCATTGTTTCTGGCGCAAGAACCCACTCTCCCGCGGGAGCGCACTCGCAGTACTCCTAAGCGCTTCCGCGGGGCGGTTGCGGTTCCCGAGCGTGGCGATTCCGCCGTCCCTACGGGACTCGTCGTGGACAGGTGCCGCCTGTCCCAGGAATGAATTCCTGGGCAATCTTCGGGTCGTCCCTTCCGGGACTCAGCAAGAGCGTCCGCTCGCAATTCAGTGCGATTTGGCGCTACACCTCAGACGCGAAATGGGGCCTTTCCGGCCGTCTCCACACAGTCCCTTCATCGCATCCGCCGCTACTCCGCGGCGATGGCCATGCCTCCCAGGACGTTGATGCCGTACCCCGCCGGGCCTGACACCCACCAGGGCACATCGCCGTTGGCGACGCGAACCGCGTACCGCGCGTCGTCGCGGAGCCGTTCCGACGCATCGGGCAACCACAAGCCGACGAGCGCGGGACCAGCGTGCTGCGGCGCGGGTACGGTGGCGGTGACGGTGTGGGTAAGCGGCGCAAACGTCTCGTCGCCGGGGACGTGGGGCTGCCAGTCGCGGGGGGAGACGTCCTTGAGTTGAACCGCGTTCACGGTACCGTCGGCGGCGATGAAGGCCAGGTACACGGGACGGGGGTTGTGGATGGTGGCGAAGCCGCGGTTGATGAACTCTATCTCCAGGTCGAATGACTCCCCGCTCTTGACCTGTTCGGGAAAGCGCGCGCGCTGCAACTCGATGCGGTAGCCGAGGTGATCGCGAATGTACTCGAATTCCGTCCGGGGCACAGGTGCGCCGTCCGCATCCAGGAAGTAGCTGTTCGAAGCGGGCAGACCGGCCTCCCCCACTTGGTCCTGGGTCAACGCGGTCCGTTTCCACAGATCGACGGAGAAGGGCTTGCCCTCGCGTTCCGAGAAGCTGTGGGCAATGCTGAAGGTGCTGTAGTGATGGAGCCGCATGCGGACGGCAGCCCGGAGCCCTTCCACGACCCCGCCTTGGTCGCTCCAGAACAGTTCGCCGTCTACGGGCAGGTAGGGACTTTCGACTGTCATATAGTCGAACTCGGGGTTGCCGGGATTGGAGAAATGGGGTGGTTCGGTCCAAGTGCCGCCGCAGTTGTTGTGGGCCAGAAACCCGTCGTTGTGGAACCCGATGCGGGCGTGGGGCGCGGCGGTGAAGGCCGAGTCGCCATCGAGAATCCGATACGCGTCGATGGCCGGGTCTTCGAGCACCCAGCGCTTGTACTTGGGTACACGGACCTGAGTGAATCCCCCTAGCGGGAGAGTCTCGATCAGCTTGGCGGTGATGGCGGCAAGGTTGGCGTGGTCCTTCTCGATACCTTTCGCGGAACTGTGCCATTCCCCCCACGCCCCGACGAATCCCGCCTGGAGCACATAGATGACGTCGCGGTTCGCCTCAATGACGGGCGCCAACTGATCCATGTGTCCGAGGATGGTGTCGACATCGGGGCCGGGAGACTTGCCCATGGTTCTTTCGTAGGCGAACCGCAACAGCGCCTTCACGCCAGCCTGGCGCGCGCGGTCCAGGCTTCGCTGAAGCAGCGCGACCTTGGCATCGGTCAGGGGCCGGTCCGTGAACTGGTCGAGGTAGCAGTACATCTGGGCGATGGTGAGACCGTCGGACTCGTACCGCGCCGCGTCGAGGTACAGCCAATCGTCGGTGTAGCCCGCCGAAACGCGGCCTTTGAGGTGGTGGGCCGGGCCTCCCGGGGCACCGGGCGCTTCCGCGATCTTGGTTTCGATGCGTAGGCCTCGCTCGGGATTGCGGAGCCCGTCACGGCCGCCCGGGTCGGTGGGGCGAATGCCTCGGTAGACAATCTCGCGCGTATCTGTTTCCTCGGCGGATGCAGGGAAGAGTCCGAGACACATCCCAACAAGAGCGAGCATGGCGCCCGCGGCACTAAAGGAGTTCATCTGCGGAACCCTCCAGGTGGTTGTAGAAGACTTAGCGCGGCATAGCCGCAACCAAAGCAGGACAGATTGACCCATCCCCGTCATCCTGAACGAAGTGAAGGATCTCGTTTCTCCGGCGACTATTCGGGAGTGCGAGATCCTTCGCGTTGCTCAGGATGACGGAGGGAGCACACTCCCGGCATCCCGCACACACACTCCATGTCATCCCGAGCGAAGTCGAGGGATCTCTTGCCCCAGCAACTGCTCTGGAGCGCGGGCCTCGGCGTCTAC
>JAAEQP010000465.1 GCA_024231375.1 bacterium
CGACTTGTTCAGCACGTAGAAATGGACCCCAGGCACACCCCGCTTCACCAGATCCTCCACCTGCCGCGTGGCATGATAGACCCCCACGTCGAACTGCCCCTGCGGGTTCTCCGCATGCACCTCCAAGCGATTCAGGAGTTCCGCCGGAAGCGCCGCCCCAGAAAGCGACGTGATCCGCTTGATCTGCGTCAGGTTCGTCACCGGAAGAATGCCGGGCACGATGGGCACATTGAGGTGCATCGCCTCGCATCGATCCCTGAAGCGGTAAAAATCGTCGTTGTCATAGAAGAGCTGCGTGATGACCACATCGGCGCCCGCTTCCACCTTCCGCTTCAGGTTCTCCAGGTCCACCGTCCGGCTCGGCGCCTCCGGATGCGTCTCCGGATACCCCGCCACCGCCACCCCAAAAGAAGAGAACTCCCCCCGAATCAGTTCGACCAGTTCGTTCGCATACGACAACCCACCCTCGACCGCCGTGAACGTGCTTTCTCCCTTCGGAGGATCGCCCCGAAGCGCCACGACCCCTTCGAGTCCCCGCGACGCTGCTTCCTGAAGGTAAACGCGCAATTCGTCCTTCGTCGTCCCCCCGCACGTCAGATGAGCCGCCACCGGCACCTTGAACATGCACCGGACCCGCGTCACGATATCGAGCGTCTGCTTACTCGTGGAGCCACCCGCCCCGTACGTGCACGTCACGAAAGCCGGGCTAAACGCCACCAGC
>JAAEQP010000466.1 GCA_024231375.1 bacterium
AATGTTCAAAACCTGACGAGTAGAAGGTTTTGGTTCTTCGTGCTTTCCTATTTGGGATTCGTTTCATATTTCGAGATTCGGGTATCGGATTTCGTTTAGAATTCTTCACCGCGGAGGCGGGCGATCTCGGCTGCGTCTTTGTCGCCGCGGCCGGAGAGGCACACGACGACTACTTGATCCTTGTTCATCTCGGAGGCGACCTGCATCGCGGCGGCGACAGCGTGGGAGCTTTCCAGGGCGGGCAGGATGCCTTCGCTTTTTGCCAGGGCGTCGAAGGCGTCGAGGGCCTGGCGGTCGTTGGCGAAGGTGTATTGGGCGCGACCCGTATCCTTCCAATAGCTGTGCTCGGGACCGACGCCCGGATAGTCGAGGCCTGCCGACACGGAATGGACGTCGGCCGTCTGCCCGTCGTCGTCCTGCATGACGTAGCTGAAAGTTCCGTGCAACACGCCGGGGCGTCCGTAGTTGAGCGTCGCTGCGTGTTCTCCAAGTTTCTCCGAGCGTCCGCCGGCTTCGACGCCGACGAGTTTGACCTCGGCATCGTCAACGAAGGGATAGAACATGCCGGCCGCGTTGCTCCCACCGCCGCAGCAGGCGACGACCTTTACGGGCAGTCGTCCGATCTGATCGAGACACTGCTGGCGGGTTTCGCGACCGATGACGGCCTGGAAATCGCGGACGATTCGGGGGAAGGGATCGGGCCCAACGACAGAGCCGAGGATGTAGTGCGTGGTTTCGACGGACGACATCCAGTCGCGCATGGCTTCGTTGATGGCGTCGCGCAGGGTTCGCGAGCCGGTCGACACGCCGCGGACCTCCGCCCCCAGGAGTCGCATGCTGAAGACGTTGGGTTTCTGGCGGCGGATGTCTTCCTCGCCCATGTAGACGACACATTCGAAGCCGAATCGGGCACAGGCGGTGGCGGTTGCCACTCCGTGCTGTCCGGCTCCCGTCTCGGCGATGACTCGGGGTTTGCCCATTCGCCGGGTGAGCAGTGCCTGGCCCAGCGTGTTGTTGATCTTGTGGGCCCCCGTATGGTTGAGATCCTCGCGCTTCAGGTAGATCTGGGCCCCGCCGCACCTCTG
>JAAEQP010000467.1 GCA_024231375.1 bacterium
ACGGGAAAAGGAACAACAGACTGCCGGCGATCAGTACGCCGTGGGTGGCGACCAAACGCAAGCGACGCCGCATCCGCGCACGCGTGGCCATGGCGGTGGGATTGGATGCGTTTGCTTCAACCCCCATAGTACACGTGCCTCCGGCTCAGTCGATGAACGATCAGCGTCAGCACCATGATCACAATGAACAGGATCCACGCCATGGCGCTCGCGTATCCCATGCGCAAATAGCGGAACGCGCAGTTGTACAGGTACATCGCGTAGAACGTCGTCGAACGCCCCGGGCCCCCGGCGCCGTTCGTCAGCACATACGGCAGCGCGAATACCTGCATCGCCATGATGAGCCCCATCGTTACATTGAAGAAGATGGCGGGGGAGAGGAGGGGCAGCGTGATGTGGCGGATTTTCGACCACGTGGGCGCGCCGTCCAGGTCGGCCGCCTCATAGAGTTGCTTCGGCACATCCTGTAACGCGGCCAGATAGATGACGACCGCGTGCCCCACGCCCCACAGACTCATCAGAATGATGGCGGGTTTCGCCCACGTCGTGGACTGCAGCCACGTCGGCGCTTCCAGTCCCAGCGGTCTCAACACCATGTTCAGCGCGTGGTTCACGACGCCGTATTCGCCGTTCAACATCCACATCCACAGAATGCCCAGCGCCACCAACGGCGTGAGCGACGGCAGAAAGAAGATCGTCCGGTAGATGGTCATCCCACGCACGCCGGTATTCAGCAGCAACGCCAGCGAGATCGCCAGGATGGTCGACAACGGCAGGAACAACGCCGCGAAGTAAATCGTGTTCCACAGGGACGTCCAGAACACGGGGTC
>JAAEQP010000468.1 GCA_024231375.1 bacterium
CCCAGCGAGCGTAGCGAGACGGGTCTGTCCCCGGCCTTTTCGCGGACTTCGTGGACAACTTGCGGACTTCTTCAACAGCTTCTCCATCCCGTTTCTTGCCAAGCGCGCCCGCGCGGTGACTGTGCCCCGAAGCGAATGTTCCGTCAGGCAGCGAGCGTGAGCACCACCATCCCGACCTCCCCGGCTATGGACTGCTGTTGTTTCTCAAGGCATAGCGATGTAGGATAGGGACATCTGTAAAGGAGGGGCGACATGGGTGATTCACGCTGGAAGTTTGGGGCGTACGCGTTGGGACTCAGTCTTGGGGGGCTGGTCTTGGCAGTGCTGATCGGGGTGGGTGCCAGACTGTTCGGATACCAGGTGGACGTGCCGGCCTATCTGCTGTTCCTTGGCTGCCAGATTGGGGCGTTCGTGCTGGGCATGGGTTCCAGGCGGGAAGCTCTTGGCAAAGCCGCGTCCATCATGTCCGCCGTGCTGGCGCTGACATCGATGATGACCATCGCCTGATCGAGGGGGCGTCATCGGCAAACCTCTACATGCCGTCACGGGAGCCTTCGGCTATTCGGGCAAGTACATCGCTCGGCGTCTGCTGGACGCCGGACACGACGTCATCACACTGACCAACTCGCCGGACCGCGCCAATCCGTTCGACGGGCGGGTGAAGGCCTATCCATTCAATTTCGATGCACCGGAGAAGTTGACACAATCCTTGCGCGGGGTTTCGGTGCTCTACAACACCTACTGGGTGCGGTTCAATCACAAGCTCTTCAAACATGCCGACGCGGTGACAAACACGGAGCGGTTGTTTGAGGCGGCGAAAGCGGCTGGCGTGGAACGCATCGTCCACGTGAGCATCACGAACCCCTCCGAAGATTCGCCGTTGGAGTACTTCAGCGGCAAAGCGCGACTTGAGAAGGCATTGGTGGACTCTGGCGTGTCCAACGCGACTCTTCGACCGACCGTGCTGTTCGGCAAAGAAGATATCCTCATCAACAACATTGCGTGGATGCTGCGGCGTGTGCCCGTGTTTGGCGTGTTCGGGGACGGGCAGTATCGATTGCAACCCATCTACGTGGATGACCTGGCTGAACTGGCGGTGGACCAAGGCGCGAAGCGGGAGAACGTGGTCATCGACGCCATTGGACCCGAGACGTTCACGTACCGGGAGTTAGTCCAGGCCATTGGCGAAGCGATCGGGAAGCGGCGACCAGTGGTGTCGGTTCCGCCAATGGTGGGGTACTTGGCCGGGTGGGCGTTTGGGAAGTGCGTTGGCGATGTGGTCATCACGCGCGATGAGATCGAGGGGCTAATGGCGGACCTGTTGCATGTCGACTCGCCTCCGGCGGGAGCGACGGCGTTGACGGAGTGGATTCGCGATCACGCCGACTCCCTCGGGCGCAGGTATGCGAGTGAGCTTGCGCGCAGGAAGAACAGAACCAAGGAGTACGGAAAGGGCTGAAGCTATGGGTAGTCTGACACGGCATGTGAAGAGTCGGGCGGTTCGGTATCTGTGTTTGGTTCTTGCCGCGTGTCTCGCCTACATGTATTGCTACTCGTTCTCACCCCATCTTATCCCGGTTCACGTCAGCATTCTGGACCGCGAGACCGGGCAGCGATACGAGGTTAGTGAAGGGCATGGCATCGAAGCAGTGCTTTCACACTTCCCAAACTACAAGCGGCGGGGGCCGTTGTTCGGTTCGCTTATCGGTACCGGCTCCAGGCCCAGGTTCGACCTGAATGTTGAGTTTCTTCTCTTTGGTCCTATGACCTTCTATGCTGACGGGAAGGGAAGCTACAGCCTCACGGACGAGTTGTTCCCCAAGTTTGCTGTGTCAGGATTCCCTGAGGACTTCCTTGGCGAGATTGTGCCGTATCGGGTGGTAGGCGAGTAGAAGCGGCTCTGACGGGCGGTCGCTGGGGCAAGAGATCCCTCGACTTCGCTCGGGATGACGCGAAGGAGGGTGCCGCATGCTGCGGGGAGGTGCGGAGGGGCGGTGATGGGATGAGTACCCAAACGCGAGATCTTCGCTTCCTGATGGCACGACACCAGGACACCGAAGTGCTCCTTCTGCCGGGCGGCGACGGATGCACTTTGCCCGTCTACGATGAGCCTGTCCCACAGAACGTGGGGTTCTCGGACCCAACGCCGTTCAACGACTGGTTTGGCGAACGCTTCGGCGTCCGGGTCATGCGCCGGTACGCACTGGACCATGAGGGCACCGATGCCGCCGTGTTCGTGGTCGAGAGTCTGTCGCCAGATGCTCCCGAACCCGAAGGCGCGTCCTGGATGCGGGCTTCGGACTTGGACTCGACCACCTTTGCGCGTGAAGAACACCGCGTCTTCCTTCGTGACTGGTTCGCATCCTCAGGCGAATCCGCCACCATGCCGTGGGCGAAACCGGGCGGTCACGAGGACGCCTTCGCATGGATGGACCGCGTGCTCGAAGAGCACGGAATCCAGCGCCAAGGCCCCGCCGCCCAAGTGAAGAACGCCTACGTATCCTGCGTGTTCCGCTGTCCCACCACCGGCGGCGACGTCTACCTCAAGACGCTGCCTTCCTTGTTCGTGCGCGAGATCCAGATTATGGAGAAGCTGGCGGAGTGGGGGATCGCGGAACTGCCGGATCTGATCGCGGCCGACGCGGACCGCGGCTACATGCTCACACGCGACATGGGCGGTTGCGATTTGGCCGATTGCTTCTCGCTCGAGTTGCTCATCGAGGCCGCGCGACGGACCGCCGAAATCCAGGTCGCCTCGTGCGATATGATTGACCCGGAGAAACCCTGGCCTTTCTACGACTGGCGTATCCCTGCGCTTGCGGACGGCATCGAAAGCGTCGTTGACGAAATGCCCCGCCTCCTTGGCGATTCGCCATACCGCTTGACGGACGACGAACTCTGCCGATTGCGCGAACGCATCCCTCACTGGCGGTCGCTGTGCGCCGAAATTCAGGAATTGGGCCTGCCCGACGCCGTCGACCACGCCGACGTACGGCCCGGCAACATCCGCATCGTCGACGGACGGCTCATTCTCTACGACTGGTCTTTCTCGGCCGTCACGCACCCCTTCTTCAGCCCCGTCGGCCTGATGCATATCGTGCGGCGCCAAGTCGACCAGAACACCGGCGCGAAAGACCGTGTGCGCGACGCCTATCTCGAACCATGGACCCCGTTTGCCCCGCGCGACGCCTTGCTCCGGGCCTTCGACCTCGCCGACGAACTGAAAGTGCTCTACGGCACCGCAGGAGACGCCGACTGGCTGCGCGCGATCCTGAACGCGATCCCCGACAAGAATCCGGCGCAAACGCACCCCGACTCCTGGACCTTGGGTTGGCGCCGCCACTACTTCGCCAAAATGGCGCGGCGGTTGCTCTGAGTGCGCATGGATGGGAGGATGATGGGAGCGTGGATCCTGTAGGGTGTGTCGAACGAAGGTCGCAGACCGAGTGAGCACGCACCATTCGGTTGGCTTGGACGTCCCTCGGTCCCGGGAAGGAGATAGGATGGGCACAGAAGAGCAGAGTCCGAGGCGGAGCCTCCTGAAGCCCGCCCGGGCCGGGGATGCGCAAGCGCAGTTCGACTTGGCCTGCGAATACGACTTCGAGGTCCCGAGGGACCCGAAGCGCGCACTCCGATGGTATCGGGCTTCGGCAACTCAAGGGCACTCGGAGGCTCAGGTCCTTCTAGGCGAAGGACTTCGCGATGGCTGTTTCGGTAAGCGCCAATTGAAGGCCGCGGTCCACTGGTTCCGCGCAGCAGCGGAACGGGGCGATGACGAGGCACAGCTATCGCTGGGTTACGCGCTCCTCCACGGGGAGGGTGTGCCCAAGGACTGGGCGGAGAGCCTGCGCTGGTACCGGATGGCTGCGCGCAATGGGAACGCGGGAGCAATGTTCAACATCGGTCAGATGTATCGGATGGGGCAGGGGCTTCCTGAGAATCCGCGCCGAGCGGCGGTGTGGTATGCGAAGGCGGCGAAACAGGGGCATGCGTCCTCCATGTATTGGCTGGGGCGGTTCTATGAGGGTGGCGAAGGGCGAAAGCCCGACATGCGCAAGACCGTCTACTGGCTCAGGAAGGCCGCCGCGTGCTTCGATCTTGACGCGGCGTGTGCCCTGGGCGACCATTACCGAACCGGCGAAGGCGTCCGGCGCGATCCCCGGAGAGCGACCGAACTGTACCGGTACGGGGCAGAGCAGGACCACGTGATCGCGAGCTACCGTCTCGGTCTTTGCTATCGGGACGGTACCGGCGTGCGGCGCAACGTGCGTTGGGCCAGGAAGTGGCTTGGCCGTGCGGCGGCGGGAGGGGTGGCGCAGGCGCGTTCGGCACTAAGGGAACTCGGATGAGGGCGCACGTGGGGTTGCAGGAGTCTGATCGGGCTCCGCCGTCCCTACGGGACTTGACGGTAAGGACGGACGGGATCCCCGGGTTGAAACCCGAGGCTATCTTCGGGGCGTCCCTGCGGGGCGTCCCTGCGGGGCGCCAAGAAGGCGAGTGATGCCCTGAGGCCGATGTGGCGAGTCTCGGGGAGCGTGGATCCTGTAGGGTGTGTAGAGGCGCGCCGGAGGTGCGGCGAGCACGCACCATTCCCGCTTGCTCTGGTGTTGCGAACAACGTACCACAGTTGAAAGGAGACGCAATGCGCGCGTTGGTCATCAACGGCAGCCCCCGTCCCAACGGAAGCACGGCACGTCTGTGCGACGAATTCGCGCGAGGCATCAAGGATGCCGGAGGGACAGCCTCGAATGTGTGTCTCGGCGATGCGACGGTCAGCTATTGCCGCGGATGCGATGGATGTGTCGCCACGGGCGAGTGTGTGATCGACGACGACATGAAAGAGCTGACGCGCGAGGTGTTGGATTGCGACGTCCTGGTCCTGGCGTCCCCGTCGTACTGGGGTGATGTCACCGCCCAGATGAAGACCTTCATTGACCGGTCGCGCCCCATATGTGAGCATGTCAGGGGAGAGTACGTGGGCAAAGGGAAGCGGGGCGTCTCGATCGCAGTGCGTGCGGGTGATGGGAACGAGGAGAACATCCACCTGATCCAATGCTTCGATCACTACTTCGGGCACTTGGGGATCGAGTCCGCAGGTCAGCTAACCATCGAGGGAGTCTACGCCCCGCAGGACCTGACCGGGGAACACGTAGAGAAGGCCCACGAACTTGGAAGAATGGTTGGAGGGGACGGAACACTCTAGCGAGGTGAGGCCAATGAAGAACCAGATCCACGAAGCGAACCGCAAACGCTGGGATGCGGCAGCGCCACGCTGGGCCGAGTGCGCTGACAACCGCGGAGTGTGGAAACGATGCCCGCAAGAGCCGGAACTGGTCCTGTGTCAAAAGGAGTTGAAGCACTTGGGCGACCTGTCGGGCAAGCAGGTGTGCGTGCTGGGCAGCGGCGACAACCAGGTGGTATTCGCGCTGGCCGGTCTTGGCGCCAAGGTGACCTCGGTCGACATCTCCCAGAACCAACTCGACAACGCGGCAGAACGCGCGAAGACGCTCGGTCTGGATATCGAGTTCGTGCATGCGGATGTCACGGATCTGGCGTGTCTCGGCGACGCATCGTTCGACGTGGTCTACACGGGGGGACACGTGGCGGTATGGGTCGCGGACCTGCGCACCTACTATGCGGAGGCGGCGCGCATTCTGAGGCCCGGCGGGCTCTTCATCGTGAACGAATACCATCCCTTCCGCCGCGTCTGGAAGGAGAGCACGGACAGTCTGGTCATTGAATACCCCTATTTCGAGCGGGGTCCCTTCGAATTCGACCTGGACAACGACGTTCTCTACCCGGAGCCTGGGGACTTGAAGTCCTACGAGTTCCATTGGACCATCTCGGACTACCTCAGCGCGGTGATGGCGACTGAGTGCGCCCTCATCGAGGTCGACGAATACGGTGAGGAAGTGGGAGATTGGGAAGTCGCGCCCATGCAAGGGCTGCCGGAGTTTCTGCTGATCATGGCGCGGAAGTGAGAGGGGGCGGCTCCGTCGTCCCTCCGGGACTTGACGTTGGGGAGGATGGGATCCCCGGGTTGAAACCCGGGGCTATCTTCGGGGCGTCCCTCCGGGACTGCGGGGCGCCAAGAAGGCGAGGAGACGATGGGAAACCGGGGACTGTGGGGCTGTTGAAAAGGTCGTATGCGGCCGAAGGGACAAGCGACAAACGGGGACTGCCAACCAAACACG
>JAAEQP010000469.1 GCA_024231375.1 bacterium
CCGGTTCTGCCGCCGATTATCTGGTCGACAACCTGTCCTTCAAGACCCGACCGGCGCCTCCCCCCAAACCGGACATGACGGAGAAGGCGCTGAAGCTGATGGATGGCGCGGAAGAAATCGTCTTCGTCGAGCGGGCACTGTATAAGGACGGCCACTACTACGCGAACTTCGGCGGCTGGTCCGACGACCCGAACAGGTACCTGTATCCCCCGGATGGTTCGCGGTTGTGCACGATCAACCTTCGGACGAAGGACGTCACGGTGCTGTTGGACGATCCGGGCGGCAACATCCGCGACCCGCGCGTTCATTACGACGGTGGCAAGATCCTGTTCGCCTATCGCAAGGGCGGCACGCACCACTACAACCTCTACGAGGTCAACATCGACGGAACCGGGCTGAAGCAACTGACGTTCGGGGAGTGGGACGACATGGATCCCGCCTATCTGCCCGACGGCGGCATCATCTTCGCGTCGAGCCGCGGGAAACGGTTCATCCCCTGCAACCACGTGGTCGCCGCCATCCTCTTCCGCATGGACGCGGACGGCAGCAACATGCTATGCCTTTCCGCAAACAACGTGCGCGACGACCGGCCCGCGGTGTTGCCGGACGGCCGCATCGTCTACACCCGCTGGGAATACGTGGACAGCGCCATCGGCTCGTTCCGCGATTTGTGGGTCATGTATCCCGACGGCACCGCGCAGATGCCCCTCTACGGTGGCACGGTGCGGCCGCCGGAACTGGTCTATTCTAAATGCGACGCATTGCCGGTGCCTGGCAGCGAACACCAACTGGTGTCCGTGTTCTCCCCGCCGGTGGGCCTGCGGGAGAATGCCGGAAACGTCATGCTCATCAACATGTCCGCCGGACCTGATGTGCCTTCGGCCGCCCGCCAGATCAGCCCGCCGCGGGACCTGCGCTACCGCCATTTCTGGCCCGCGGGCATGCCCTGGTTTGGGGGCGGACGGGTCGGTTTCCG
>JAAEQP010000470.1 GCA_024231375.1 bacterium
AGCGTAGCGAGACGGGTCTGTCCCTGGCCTTTTCGCGGGCTTCGTAGACAACTTGCGGGCTTTTTCAGCAGCTCCACAGCCCCAGGTCATCGCGGCCTGCGCGCCGGAGGCTGTCACTTTCTCAACGGCCCCACTGTCCCCATTCCCGCGTTTCCGTCCACAAACACCGTCGACGTGCTGAGACTCCCCGGCATTAGTGCGTGCGTTTGGCAATCACCTCGTTCAGTAACGTGCGCATCTGATGGAAATGACCTTCCACGCCGAGGTCCAGGGCCGTATCGAACGTGTCGCGCAGCTTTTCGACGTCGGCGCCTCCCGTCTGCAAGAGATACTCCGCCGTCGAAAGCAGCGCGATATCGTCGCACACGTCCGACAGCACCTGGCGCCGTAGCGAGGCGATGGGCCCCTGACTGCCGGGCATCACCGCGTAGAAAGTGAACTGCTCCATGTTGCTCAGCCAGTGGGAGTACATGAAGTAGTTGATGCCGTCGACGCCGCCTTTGTACGCCGCAATCGACCTACGCCGGATGTCGAGCCAATGATCGTTGAGGTCGGAGTACCGGGGACCGCAACATCGCAAGGTAATCCACATGGGTGAGTTCCGCACGTCGCGCCATTGGGTGCGCACCTTTTCCGTCGCCTCCAGGGCGTGGCCGGTCCCCTTGCCGTAGGGGTCCCACGAAAACAGGTCCGACTTGATGTGTTCGGTTGCCGTCTCATAGGGCGTGAAGTACACGGAAATCAGGTTGATACTCGGCCGGTTCGGGTCCAGTTCGGTGAACAATTCATGGAACAGATTGGCGTCCGCGTATCCTGGAGGAACCACGCCGTTCTCGACCTTGCCGGACGGCAACTCCTCGCTCAACATCCAGCCCAGGATGTTGGGTTCCGAGCCGAAGGCCTCGAAGACCTCGGCGTACTTCCGTTCCATCTCAGCGCGGGCCTCAGGCGTCCGTTCGGCCTTGATGTAGGCCACGCCGGGCCGTCCCACGTCGCCCAGCCACCACAGGCCATAGCGCTTCAACCGATTCTCCACGTTGGCCGGGTTCTCCTGCTCGTCGCCCAGCACGGCCACATGGATGATGTAGTCGAGGTTGGCCAAACCAATGTCGCGCATCAGTTTCGGCCACTGGTCCGACGGCGTGCGTGCCTCCTGCTCAATCCATTGGGAACTATAGGTGAAAATGCCCATGGGGACAGACAGTTGGACCCGCACCGACACAGGAACCTGCATCACGCACCGGCCCGCGTCGTCCAGTGCCTCGATCACGATGTCACGGGTACCCGGCATCGGCTTCTCGTCCGCGGACGCCACGAACAACCGCCGCCACACCGTGCCGGTGTCTTCGTTGAAGGGGTCGAGACTCTCCGTGGCCTTTGTGAGGGCCGCATCGGGAAGACTTCTCGCCGCAATGTCGCCCGGCTGCGCCGCGATGAGCAGGCCTTCGTCTCCCGCTACACGCCATGAATGTACCTTCGGCGACGGCGTCAACTCATCCGCATAGATCTCCACAGGCTCGGGCAACGGCGATGTGAAATCCTCCGTCCCGCGCATGCGCCACAAGCTGCGCAACGTCGCTGTCCGCCGCGCTAAACAAAGCGGCCCCTCGTCCGCGACGACCGCTCCCTCGGGATCCCCGAGGTCGTCCGTGTTCGTCGTGAGCACGAGTGTCCCACCCGCGAACTCGGCCTCGCGTTCGAGGCCCGGAGCAAGGCCCGTCTCGCCCATGCGGCCCGTCAGCCGGAAGTTGCCGCCGATGGCGTAGCGATCCTTCTTGACGGCCCACAGCCAAGCCGTATCCGTTTCGGGGAAGTCGTAACTGCTGCTCTCGGGCACGAATCCATCTTCACGCGCGTATCCGTCAAACATCCACGCTGCGAACCGCGCAGGTCCCTCGAATCCTTCGGCTGTGACGTGGCCTGTGTGCGACACGAGTAGACGTCCATCGCCCACCTGCACTTCGACGCCGCCCGGGTAAGCGACCGCCTTCACCTCAGAACCGGGCATGGGCAACCCAAGGCCGCGCTCATGGTCCAACTTGTAAGGAAGCGCCTCGAAGGGTCGGAGACTCCCCGCCACGCGCAACAACGGCGCGCTCAGGCTGGCGCGTTCAACGCCGTCCCAGGTATGGTGCCAGCCGCGGTCGAGAATCTGAACCGACTGAATAGTGGGACGCCCGTCTTCAACCGCCACCAGGATGCGGAATGTCTCTGTGAAGACCTCGGCGATGCTGCCATCCTCCGACGTACGCACATAGACTGGCGGATCGGACGCGTCAGCGTCGCCCGCGCCCTGCTTGGTCTGTACCGCGCCGACCTTGAACTCCGGGTTGCCGTGAACATGTCGATAACGGCTCGGCACATCGGTGCGCACGGCCTCGGGCAGGTCCAGCGGCGTTTCTTGGGCAAGCCAGCGTACGCTATTCATGAGCAGTGTACGTTCGTCGCCTTGCACTTGGACCGGTCGGTCGCCCAAGTTGATTCCGAAACACGCGCCGCAGTACACCACGCGGCCTTTGCCGAAGGGCGCCGCGACAAGGACGGCGTGGCCACCAGAGTACGGAGCCCAGCGCAGTTGGGTGCCCCGAAGCCGGTCGCCCGTGAATTCGTCGCCCCCATGCCAGTCTTCTACAAGCACGAACCGGTCGTCTTGTGGGAAGGTGTAGGCATGTTTCCAATGGAGGCGCCTGAAGCCGTCGGCCGGGATTCCCTCAGTGATGGGATGCGCCTTGACGGGTTTCAGGATGACGGGCACCTCGGCCACGTCCAGTTCGTCGCCGGCCTGTTCCCACACGATCTCGGGAAAGGTGCGCCCGTCGCACACGGTGCGGTTGATGAAGAACACGCCAGCGCCGTTTCGTGCGGCTTCGCGCACGACCTCGCGATCCGTGTCGGGATCGTACTCGCCCGCGATGACGATGACGTCAACGCCGGTCAACGTCTCGCCGTTCAGTTCTTCAATGACCTTGACTGTTACCCCGGATTCGGAGCTTAAGGTTTCGATGACGCCCTGCGTCAACGGCCCGGCATCAAGCACACCGATAGTCAGACCATGTGCAGTGGCAACGACAGCCATGACGCAACACACCAATCCTGGAAGACGCACCTGAAAGCTCCCTCATATGCACAGTCTCGCCGCACCGCCCACCGGTACCCGATTCCGATGGACCGCGGGAACGATAGTCGCGCTGGCAAGGACAGTCAAATTGCGAATTGTGCAGTCCCTGTTGCGGAAATGGTCTGCGTGCGAAAGGACAAGCAAGAAACCGGGACTGTGGATATGTTGAGAAAACTGCAGCCCCGATGATCTCAGTTCCACGGACAGACACCACCTCCACGTCATCCCGAGCGAAGTCGAGGGATCTCTCATCGGC
>JAAEQP010000471.1 GCA_024231375.1 bacterium
AAAAGCGGCATCGTGATGCCGCACTCCAAACCCGGACCCGCCTTGAGCGATTCTCCGGTCTGTGTCACTCCGGCGCAAAGGCTTTCCTCCCGTCGATTGAGTGCGATTGCCCCGCAGTTTGGACGGGGACGGCGAGGAGTGGTGCAGCGCGACCCGTTGCACCTGCATCGAGTCCGAGCAGGTCTGACATTCCGGGGCTGTCCGTTGACCTATGGCATTGTGGGAACCATACTTGCGCGAAGGGTGTTTGACTCGAAGTGAGCGATACCATGCCCAAAAGACGACTCTCCCGGATCTTCACCGCGTTGGCGCTTCTAGTGTGCCTTGCGGTGCGCGCGCATGCCGCATCCGCATTTGAGGCGCACATCGCGTCCGAGGCTGGCATGGCGCGTCTGTTCGTGGAAGAGGAGTCCCCCTTCCGCGTGCGCCTGACGGTAGACCCCTGGCGAGAGAAAACGCCTATCTCACTACACGCCGAGGTGCCTGAGACCGGACCGAAGACGTGGCCCCTGGACCGAGTTCAGGTGCTGGATGCGGACGGGAGGCGGTTGCCGGTTCGGCGGGACGGCCTGAGTTGGCAGATTCTAGACTTCACGGTCCCGCCTACGCGTGCGCAGTACATCGTGTGCCTTGCGGATCCACCAACGCATCGTCCGATCGGACCATTGCCGCCCGAAACCAAACGCACGGCCGTCGACGCTGAGTCGGGCGTGTCGGTGTCGATATCCCGGTGGCCCGGTGGACACCGGGCAGCGTTGAGTCTACGGTTCGACGATTCCCACCCCACCCATCTTAGCAAGGTTGTCCCCATCCTTGATGACTATGGGTTCAAGGGGACGTTCATGGTCAACCCAGGCTCCGACCAGTTCAGAAGCCACGAGATGGAATGGAAAGCGCTTGCACGCAAGGGACGCCACGAACTCGCCAACCACACCATGAACCATCGCGGCGCATCGGACGACGAGGAAACGGCCCGCGCCATCGGCGATGCATCGAAGTACCTCTGGGGCCTTTCTCCGAACAGAAGCAAGCTACTGGCCCTGAATCTGGGCGGCGGCACCAAATGGACCACGGCTGCGCCATTCAGCGACTACCTGGACCGGTACCACCTGTTCCACGTGACGGGGTCGCTCGGCATGGACGATGTCTACGGCAACAGACCGGCCGCGTTGCGCTCGAATCTCGCGCGGCACGTCGAACGCGGACTGTGGTGCCGTGTACATTTCCATTCGGTTGGGGACGGGCTCGCGAGCAGCGAGGCCAACTTCCGCGCCGCGTTGGACGTGGTGCGCGCCCATGCGTCGGACGTGTGGGTCGCCGGGATGGCGGATGTGTACAAGTACCAGGAAGAACGCAAGGCGGCGAAGCTGTCGCTGAGCCGCGACGCGGCGGGGCGGATCGTGTTGGATCTTGCCTGCCTGAGCAATGCGGACCTCTATGACCAGCCACTCGCAGTAGAACTGCTCCTGCCCGAGGGATGGGCGGCGGATGGGACGACGCTGACGGCCGAGGACGGGGGTGCTGTGGCGCCGTCCGGAGCCGGCTCACGCGGCAGCCGGCCGTTGATGCGATTCGACCTGCCACCCGCAACCGCTCGCTACGTCATCGACCGCGCATCGTAGGTGGCGCGATCCCCCATCGTTGGTGTACGGTATGGGCCTCCATAGAACGCACACGGGGGAAGAACGTTGAAATTTCATCTGCTTCATCCTGGTCTCTGGGTCTTGGCAATACTCTGTGGGACGGGTGCCGCGAGTGGCGTGGACTTGCCCGAGCCCGGACTCCTGCACCCGGAACTCGTCGCGGAAACCGCCGACGTTGCCCTGTTCGCGCGGTGTCCTACGAGGAAAGTGTTCCCGAACGAAGACCTCGCCGCCGCGCCCGGTCTGGTACGGTCCGGCAAGGTGCGTATGGCGGCAGCGCGGAACGAATCGGAACAAGTGTCGCTGGTCCTTCGTCCGAAGGCCGCTCTCACGGGCGTAGCCGTATCGTTCGGCGATCTGTCAGGTCCGGGCACGATTCCCGCCTCAGCATGGTCGTGGCGGCGCGTGGTCACGGTGCCCGTGGCGGGCTCGACGGTGTGGTACGGCATCGGCGGTTGGGAGACAGGTGACGTGCCAGACCCGCTCGTGCCGGGCGATCCCTTTGACGCGCCCGCCGACGTCAACACCACGCTGCTGCTGGAGGTCCGCGTGCCGGTTGGCGCAACTGCGGGCGTCTATACGAGCGCTATCACGGTTACTGCGGACACCGGTGAGTTGGTCCGCGTACCGATGGAACTGACCGTGTGGGACATCGCGATTCCCGATGCGCGGAGTATGGAGACGGTGGTGTGCGGCGCACACCTTGGACGCCCGGAACTCTGCCGATTCCTGACCGATTCCGGCGCCACGTCATTCAAGTACGGAAGCACTGCGATCAAGCTCAAGGCGGACAAGGAATCGGGTGCGGTCACCTCTGACACGACAGAATACGATGCGGAGTTGGAGGCGTTGTTCACCGAGTATGGCGTCCGCGGCGTGTGCGTTCCGCCATCGTTGTTGGGTTCGCAAACCACGGTGAACCAGTCCTACCTCAGTACGGGCATCCCGGTTGGCGACGATGCGTTCTGGCCGGTGCACGAAACCTATATCCGACAGATGGGCGACCACTACCGAGCCAAGGGCTGGGCAGACCGCGTCATCTACTACATGATGGACGAGATCCAGCCGAACCTGTCGGACACGGCCACACGGATTGGACGTGCGGCGAAGCAGGCGTATCCCGAACTCGACGTGGCACTGACCACGCATGAAATGCCTGACGACTTGGCCGGGGTGCTCGACGTCTGGTGCGTGCCGTGGCATTTCTTCGCGACGCGGTCCGAGGACGTGCATCGTTGGGATGAATTGCGCGGGCGCGGGCTTCGGCTGTGGTCGTACATGAACTCGCTGTACATTCTGAATGCCGACTGGAACCCAGGCGCCATGCGGCTGTTTCCGGCGGTCCTGGCCAAGTACGGCTACGAAGGCGCCTTGTGGTGGCAATCCACATACTACAACGGCGCGGACCCGTGGGCGGCGGGACTGGCCACCATGACGGACAAGAAACGGGGCCACGCGTTCTACGGGAGCGGCTACCTGGTGTATCCACCGCGCGAAGGCGAGACGGAATGGCATTCGTCGCTCCGTTGGGAGAACTATTCGCAAGGGTTGGACGAGTACGAACTGATGCGCCTGCTGCACGACCGGTGGAGCGACGTGCAACGCACCCTAGGCGGCGTGGCGGCGGACGATGCCGCGTTTTCGGCGGACCAGGCCATGCGGTGGTGGGGATCGCTGTTGTCGCAGGAATTCCGGGTCCAGACCTTCCGCAAGGACACCACCTACATTCAACGGTTTCGACAACTCATCGCAAACGAGATCGAGTGCCTGCTGGAACGGCCGTTGGTGCTGGTGGATTGCGAATCGGATGACGCATGTGGCGCGGCGTCCGACACATGCCACGTGCGCGGCGTCTGCGAAGCGGGTGCGCGGGTGGAAGTGGCGGGGATGATGTCGGAACAGTTCCGCGACACGGCCCCGAGTGTGTTTGTGTACAACGTGCGGCTGAAGCCGGGCGCGAATCTGATTCCTATCCGGGTGGTAGGCGCCGACGGCGCGGAGAAGATGCTGTACCGCGAGGTGACCTATCAACCGGCCGACAAGAACGAATGAGCGCGGCTGCCGCGTGCGCGGTTGCCCGTTTGAGAGCTAACCCAGAGTGAGGAAACGACCATGTCCGAGTTTGCCAATGTAACGATTGTGAAGAAAGCCAACGTCTACCACGGTGGCAAGGTGACGAGCCGTACCGTGTTGTTTCCCGACGGCACCAAGAAGACCCTCGGCGTGATGCTGGCAGGCGACTACGAGTTCGGCACCGAAGCCAAAGAGATCATGGAGATCCTGGCCGGTGAGTTGGATGTGCTGCTGCCGGGCACGGATGCGTGGCAGACTGTGAAGGCGGGAGAATCCTTCGAGGTGCCCGCGAACTCGTCGTTCAAGTTGAAAGTGGCCGAACTGGCCGACTACTGTTGTTCGTACATCGACTGAAGTCCGAACCCAACGTAGAAGGAGGTATAGGGCCATGGTGGAATCGGGAGCCGTCGGAATCATGTTTCTGATACCGCTGCTTGGCTTCTTGTTTGTGGCTGGAGGCACGCTCTTCTGGATCTGGATGATCATCGATTGTGCCACCAAGGAATCCAGCGAAGGCAACGACAAGATCATTTGGATTCTGGTGATTGTCCTCACCCATTGGATAGGCGCGTTGATCTACTTCCTCGTCCGGCGACCGCAGCGCATCGCGGAACTGGGGCAGTGATCTCCGCGTAGCCGTTTCCGGGGTCGGGCCGTGACGGTTGACGCCGTTTTCAAGACCCCTTATCCTGTCGCAGGGACAAAGGAGACAGTGTACTCACAGGAGGATCCATGTCGGAGAAAGCGTCCGGCAAAGGGAAGAAAAGGTCCCGCAAGCGTAAGCCGCTGGACCCCCGTCATGACCAGGGCATCGCCCTCGTGAAGGAAGGCAAGTACGCGGAAGCGGTGCCGCTGTTCAAGTCACTTCTCCAGGACAAGCCCAGCCTTCGCGATGCCTGGTACGGACTGGGATACTGCTACTACAAGGACGGGAACCTGGAACAAAGCCGGCTCTTGATGGAGCGGGCGAAGGGGCTGGGGCATCCGTCGGCGGACAGGATGCTGCGACGAATCGTGGAGCGGTTCAACGAGCCGGGCCAGGAACAGGAGGTGTGGGACGAGCCCGCGCCGTCTCCTGGCGAACCTCCCCTGGATGAGGATGCTGCACCGGACTTGGACGAGGCGCCGACGGCTGAGGAATTGCCGCCTCCTGTCGAGGTGTCCCGTGACCCTGCCGTTCCTCCACCGCTGCCTGACGTGGTGCCCGATGACGCAGCCCTGCCGCCACCGTTGCCGCCAGTTGCTGCCGAGACCGCCCCGGACGACAGGCCACCTCCCCCGCCGCTCCCCGAGGAAGCCGGGCCCGACTATGGGATTCCGCCCGTTCCATCGACTCCTCTTCCAACCCCGAAGCCGGACGAGTAGCGGCGGTCAGGCCTCAGCGTTCTCTGCCAGCCTGCGCTGTATCCAGCCGAGCATCTGACGGGCGCGCATCGATCCTGTGTGGTAACGCATGAGGTGTTCCCGACCGGCGCGCGCGATCGCTGCGCATTCATCGGGCCGGTCGAGGTAGCGGTGGAGCTTGTCCATGAGTTCGGGCAGGTCGTCGAAGAACACGGCGGACACGCCGTCTTCGAAATCGTGGGGGATGTGGATGGGCAGGCGCTCCGACAGCAGCATGCACCCATGGGCGGGGATTTCCCAGTACCGGACCGTGTCGAACCCCATGCCGAAAATATTGAGGCCGATGCGATGGGTGCGCAAGGCGCGGGCGTACTCATCCTGGGCATAGGTCACGTTGAGGGAAAGTTCGAAGTCCGATTCGATGTGCTCGAGGTAGGGTCTGCGCACGCCAAACCGACGGTTGCCGGCCCAGAACAATCCGTCGGTGCGGTCGCTTTCAACGGCGTCGGGGACGCGTTCGTCCGAGTAAGCGAACGGTAGCGGCCAGGTGTTGGGGCCGTACTCAACGCCTGCCAGCATCTCGCGCTTGAAGTATCCGGCGACCGACGTCATGCCGAGATGGTCCAGCGCCTCACGCGTGTGGTTCTCGCAATCGTCTTGACCGTCCAGGATGAACCACGGCACATCGCCCGAGGCCTGCACCATCCGGCGCACAACGTCGCGGTCCGTGTGGAATTCGATGTCCCCGAACAGCAGCACGTCGAACTGCCCCGCACGCACCTGCGCGACCACATCGTCTTCCGTCAGCGGTTCGCCGGGGAGGTCGTAGGTGCAGGGATAGTGGGCCAAGGTGTCGGGAGTCTCGCCGTGAAGGCTTCCTTTCCACGGGAACTCGACGACGTTCTCAGTCCCAAGCACCGCGCATAGTCCGCCGTACACGATGTCGAGGCCGAAATGGGGCCTGGGATGGGTGAGGAACAGGATGCGCGGATGTGGTGAAGGGGGATCCCACGCAGGGGCTTCCATGACACGTTCGGGGGGGGGTGGCGCGGGAGCAGTGGCGTCGATGCCTGAACGGCAGGCTTCGTCTGGCGCGTAGGCCGCGAACGTTCGGAGCAGCCGGGCGGCCATGTTCTCGTTTCCCAATCCGCGCCACAGCGTCGCTTGATGCTGGTAGGCGCGGACGTCACCAGGTGCGACCGCCACGGCGGTGAAGAACGCGGTTTGGGCCTTGAAGAACGCGCGAAGCCGATGCCCGGCGTCGCCCGGCGGGGTGTCCGAGAGGAGGACCATAGCGCGCTGACACTCGCAGGCGGCATCAACGGCGGCCTCCGACCCGTTGACATAGGCTCCGGGGAGGGACTCCAGCAGGTCATAGGCGTCGTCGTACCGGCCCGCGTCGGTCACGAGGCGCGCGTGATGCATGGGTTGGTAGGTGTTTCGGACGGCCGCAACGGCTGTGCCCATGGTGGCAAGCGCGCGGACCTCTTCATCGGACGCGGCCGCGAAGGTATGGCCTTCGATCTGAATGTTACCGGACTCGTCCGGTGCGCAGGCCTCGGCGACGGGGTCCACGAGAGGAAATCGTTCGTAGGGGGCGAGGTCATGGGCGGACAGGAGGTCGTCCAAGTCGGCGTCGGAGGCCGCAAGCGCCCGTTGGAGGCCGGCGCGGACCCGCCAGGATCTCGGGTGCCGCGTGAGGAAGAGGTACCGGCCATTGTCGTCCATCAGTGGAAGAGAGAGTGCCAGCAGGGCATGGAAATGGCGCGGATCGTCCAACGCCCTGTCGAGAATGACGACATCGACGTGGTCGATGGGCAACTCGTCGCGCGCCGTAGCCAGCGCCATCCCGTCGAGAGAGGGCTCTGCGTTCGCGGCATCGGATGGGTTGAGGGCGATCCCGAATACCTTGGCGGGTCGTAGCGCCTTGATGGCGCGCGCCAGCTCTCCCGTCTGACAGCCTACGTGGAGGACCGTTTGGGCGAAGGTCGGCACGAATTGCGCGAACAACTCGAGTTCCTGCGGCATGGTCTCCCCCTACTGCGTCGCGGATCCTACGTTCGTGGGCAAGGGTAGCACAGGCCGGATCATGGGGTCGATATGGAAGAGGCGCGCCGCCGACCTGTGCCGGTGGCGCGCCTCGTGACGAACGGTTGTGTGCGAAGTCCTATTGGGCGGCTGCGGCGGCCGGGGCCGGGCGCTGTTGCAGCTCGCGGTCCATCATGAAGACGCCGTGCCCCGCATCGCCGATCATCTTGAGTTTCTGGATGATGGCGTCGGCGTTGGATTCCTCCTCAACCTGCTCGGACACGAACCACTGGAGGAACGTGTCGGTGGCGTGGTCGGACTCTGCCTTGGCCACGTCGACCAATTTGTTGATGGACTTGCTGACGACCCGCTCGTGCTTCAACGCGGTTTCAAAGGCCTTCAACGGCGTTGCATAGGACGCCTGAGGCTTGTCGATGGCTTCGAGGGCGATCTTGCCGCCAGCTTCCATGATGTATTTGTAGAATTTCGTGGCGTGGGCCGTTTCTTCCTGAACCTGCATCTCCATCCAATGCGACATGCCGTCAAGACTCTTGCTCTCGAAATCGGCTGCCATGGCGGCGTAAATGTACGCCGAGTAGAGTTCCAGGTTGAGTTGCTTGTTGAGGGCTTTCTCCATCTTCTTACTGATCATGGTCGCTCCCTTTCCGTGTAGGGTGTCCTCGAAACGCCGGGCCGATGCCCGCTCAAGGTTCCTCCCTGGTAATGCTTCCGATTGCCCGCCATGGTAGCAACACCTCGAGTATCCGGCAAATTCCGGGACGGTACTGTTCCTCGACACACGGCGCTCCTGTCCATGCCGGGCTGGGTTAGGGTTCCGCGGAAGCGGAGCCCCAACCCGGCTCCGGTGTGCGTGAAGCCCCCTCTTCGGTAAGTTCGGCGTCTCTGCCGACCGTCTTCGCTCTTCGCCCTCTCCAACGGGAGAGGGTTGGGGTGAGGGCTCTCTTCTGCGCTGTTGCGGGTGGATCCAGGGTGGCGGCGCACTACTGCGCGCCCGGCTCCGCCGAAGCGGAGCCCCCTCCCCGTGCCCGGTAGGTCGCCGTTCCCTCTTCGCCAAGGGCCTGCGTGCGATCGCCTGGTAGGGGTAGGGGAGACCGGGCAATCGGTCTTCCCTACCCCTATCCCGTCGCCACGTCTGCATTGCCTCGACCACGTGAAACGTCAGGGCCCTACGTCCCCGAACAACCCCTCCACGTCATCCCGAGCGAAGTCGAGGGATCTCTTGCCCCAGCGACCATAGCGGTTCCACGATACGGAGCCTCCCTTCCCCGTCATTCTGAACGAAGTGAAGAATCTCGTTCACCCGTTGGCTTCCCCGGATCCCCTTGATCGAACGCCCGTCCCTCTGCCATAACCTCTGTGGGCGTAACGGGGTCGTGTGGAGGGGTTCAGGTTGTTTCCGTCTATCGCATTGCTTCGCCGCGAACTGCTGACGCGGTTCCGCCAAGGGCGCACCTTCTCGTTTCTCGCCATCAGTATCGTGGCCGCCACCCTCCCCGCCGTCGTCAAGTGGGCCAATTTCCCTACCGTCGTCAATGTCGAGTACTTCTACTCGGGCGATGTCGCGCGCGGCATCATCGACTACGCGGCCACGTTCCTCATGCTGGGCTGCGGCGTATTCGTCCCGGCCTTGGCCGCCACGTCGTTCACCGAGGAGCGCGACACCGGCACCATCGATCAACTCCACATGGCCCTGCTGCGGCCGACAGGCATGGTGCTGGCCAAGTGCTTGAGCGCCATCGGGTTCTACGTCGCCGTCATTATCGGCACGCTCCCCATTATCGCCACCGCCTTCTTCCTCTTGGGCGTCGAATGGCAACGCCTCATCATCGACTACAGCCTTGTGCTGGCCTTCAGCGTTATCTGTGCGACAGCCGGCGTCTACGCATCCGTGGTCTACCGAAACACACTCACCGCCATCGTCATGGGATACGTGGCCGCCCTTATCGGCATCGGTATCCTGCCGTCGGCCGCCGCCTTTCTGGTGGCACTCGTCGGAGGCTCAGCGGCGTCCGGAGGACTTGAAGAGATCTCCGCCATCATATCGCCCGCATTCGCCTTGGGCTACAACGTCCTCGACAACCTCGGATGGGATCGATTCTGGATGAACATGGTCTATTGCGGGAGCGTGTCCCTGTGCTTCGTAGTCCTGGCAGTGATGCGCCTCCAATTCCAGGTCCTCCACGACGCAGTCACCGCCGAACGCATTCCCGACGGGCGGCTCCAACGGCTGATGCGCCAGATTGCCAAGCGCCGGCCGAGGCGCAGTCCCATGTGGCACGGGTTCAACCCCGTGCTTCAGCGTGAACTCCGATGGAACCCACTGACCAGGACCAGGACGGTCGTGTACATCTTCACGGGCACGCTTCTCCTGAACCTGGTTTCCTATGCGGTGCTGGTCGTGTATGCGCGCAGCAGGTTCCCGTGGTTCAACGTCGAATTCCAGCCGGTCGCCTTCTGGTTCTACGAGCAACTGGCCGTGTTTCTCGTCATCATCCCTATGTTAGCGGCGGCCTCGCTGGCCCGCGAAACGGAATCCGGCAACCTCGACCTCCTCCGCACCACCTTCCTCAGTCCGCGCGATATCTTCCGCGGCAAAGCCTACGCCGCATTGTTGCCCGTGTGCGCTGCGCTGGCAGGCTCGGCGCTGGCGTGCATGTTCGCCCTTACCCTCGTCGGTGAGACGCGGCGAGCCGCCATCATGACGGGGTTCGGCACACTCGCCGTCTCTTCCGCGACCGCCTACGGACTCACCCTTCTGGCCTCCGCGCTGGCCAAACGCACCTCCGTGGCACTGGTCCTGAGCTTCTGTCTGATCGCGGGTGTGTTCCTGTTCAGCTACGGCATCGCGCGCACGGGATATGAGGCCATATTCGTGTCGGAGTCCGATGTCTATGCGGGATCGTCTCCGCCCCCGCAACGGGTAGCAGCTTTCGAAAGAGCGCGGGACGGGTTGGCGTTTCTGTCGCCCATCACCGCCTTCCACCGCAACGCAAGGGGTAGGGGCGACTCGCTTCCCACGCGGTACTGGATCGTGAATTGCAGCGTATTTCTACTCGTCGCATGCGGCCTGTTCTACGGAGCTGAAATCGCGTTCCACCGTCTCCGAATGCGCACCACCTGACCGGGGGATCTTGACTCGCCGGGGCGGCGCTGCCATAACTGACTCAGGAAGTGTGGTTTACGAGGTAGTGCCATGCTCTCTTCCGTTGCCCTGATACGCCGGGAATTGCTCGACAGCGCCACGCGCATGCGTACGCTGGTGATTCTCGTGTGCAGCGTGGGGTTGGCGTCGGCGCCCGCCGTCGTCCACTGGCTGAACCTGCCCAGCGAAGTGACGGCTGAGTATTTCATGTCCGGCGGCATCTCGCGCGCCATCGTAGGTCAGACCGCCGCCGCGCTGCTCGCCGGATGCGCCCTGTTCATCACAGGCATGGCGGCCCTGTCGCTCACGGAAGAACGCGAGAGCGGCACCCTCGACGATGTCCGCATGTCGCTGATCCGCCCCATCGGGTTGGTGGCCGCGAAATGCCTCAATGCCGTGGCCTTCTTCGTCTTGGTCATCATCGCCACGCTCCCCGCCGTCGCCACCGTGTTCTTTCTGGTTGGACTGGAATGGGACGCACTCATCCAGGCCTTCGGGATCGTGCTCGCGTCCTGCTTCATGTGCGCCGCGGCGGGCCTCGCCGCGGCGGCATTCGCGAAAGACGCCGCGCCGGTGCTGATTTGGTCGTACGCCGGTGCGTTGTTGCTTCTGTGCAATCCCGTCGCCTCGGCCCTGAGGCTGACGTCCAGTGCGCCCGCGAGCCACTCTATCGCGGCGGTTCTCTCGCCCCTCTTCGCGATCCGACACGTGCTCGACGGGCGGTTGACCTGGCCCGAGTTCGCCATGGCGATCGGCGTGCAGATCGGCACTGCTCTGGCACTGATCGGTCTCGCGGCATACCTGATTGCTCGCGGTGAACCGCGTCGGGTTCGCTGGAACACCGCCGGCCCACGCTCCGAAACTTTCAAACGCCTGATGGACCGGGTGCTGCGCCCACGGAAGCGACGCGGCGCGCTTGAGGAAGACCGGAATCCCGTGTTTCTCAAAGAAGTGTACTGGGGGTGGGGAAGCGCCTCGCGCACGCTGGTGCTTGTGTTCTACGGAACCCTTGTCCTGTTTCTGGCAGCCGCCTGGTTCCTGTTTGGCTGGCCGAGGAGCTACGTGCTGGCGTATCAACTCGGACTCTATGGTGACGAGGCCGAACTCCGGATGTGGCTTCTTCTTCAGATGACTCTGGTCCTGCTGGTCGGGCCCATATTCGCCGCGAACCTCGTCGCGAAGGAGCATAGGGAAGGGTCCATGGACTTCCTGCGTCTGTCACTTCTCGACTCGCGCGTCGTCTTCAGCGGAAAAGCGTTCGCGGCGATGCTGCCCGTGATCGCGTGCGTGGCGGCCGTCGCGCTGGCCGATGGCATTGTGTACCAATTCATCATGAATCACGCGCGTAGCGACGCCATGCTGACCGGCTTCCTGACCACGGCCGTCTGCGGCATCGTCGGGTTGAGCCTGACGCTTCTGGCCATGGCGCTTGCCAAACGCATGTCGTCTGTCCTGGGCCTGTCCCTCGTGTTTGCAGGCCTCTTCGGAGGTGTCGTCTACTGGCTTGTGAGCAAGATCGCAGAACTCTGGGCAGGCGACCCATCCGCTCCCGCCTCCGGATGGGGACGGCACCTGGTCCAAGTCCTGCACAACGCCGTTTCCTGCCTCTCGCCCATGGCGCTGTTCTTCAACAACTGGGGCAAAGCAGAAACGACACTGTACACCGCGCATTTCGGGATCGGGATCGCGGTTCAGATCCTGTTCTGCGTGCTCGTGGTCGTCGTCGCAAGCCGTGCCTTTCGACGCCGCCACATGGTGGACTCGTGACGCCTTGGAGCGGCACGGCCACGCAACCGATAGGGAATTGATGGCCGCCCACCGTCATCCTGAACGAAGTGAAGAATCTCGTTTCCCCGGCAACTTCCCTGGAGCGCGAGACGCTTCGCTGGCGCTCAGCATGACGCGGGGGCAGGGCCGACGTTGAAGAAGTCATATGCCCGCAAGAGCAGAAGCGACAAACGGGGACTGCCAAGCTCTGGTGTCCCATTATTGCGCTTCCTAGGGCAACAATGGGTGGCTGTCCCCCGCTTATCTTCACGCTTCACTCGGCCGCAGTCCGGCCCCTTGTGTGCAGCGCTCTCAGAGAACGCCGAGAACAGGAGCGAAAACGCCGGGACTGACCCCAGCGAAGTCCGCCGTAGGCGGACGAAGACGGGTCTGTCCCTGGCCTTTTCGCGGGCTTCGTAAACAACTCGCGGCCTCTTTGTGAATCAGGACACCCGCAAGCTGCCGCTTGAGGGTGGCACACCTGACAAGGCTACCTGACCGCAACGGTCCACTTGAGTGCCATTGCCCTGCACCCCCCCGATTGATCGTTCCGCCCATCCCGCGCCATCATAGAGAGGACTTGAGCCACGGCCGCCGACGTTACCGCTCATGGGGGGGGGGAGGTCCTCGTTGATTCCGTTGATTGCGCTGGTGAAGCGCGAACTACTGACCAGTCTGCGCCGGACGCGTGCATTCGTGTTCCTGTGCGTATGCGTGTGCGCCGTCGCGTGGCCCGTGATTCTCGTGTGGGCCACCATGCCAACGCAGGTCGGCGCGAACTACTTCCAATCGGGCGGGGCCGCGTCGCAGATGGTGGGCCTCGCCGCCTACGCGCTGCTGTTCACCTGCGGCCTGTTCGTACCCGCCATGGCATCCTCCGGCATCGTCGAAGAGCGGATACGCGGCACCCTGGACCAACTCGAACTGGCGTTTGTGAATCCGAGTGGCATGGTGGCTGCCAAGATCGTCAATGCTGTGGGCTTCTTCCTCATCCTCGTAGTCGGCACACTCCCCTTCGTTGCCACGACGTTCTTTCTGGTCGGCGTTGAGTGGAAAGTCGTCGTGCAAGCCTACGCCCTCGTGCTGGCAAGCTGCGTGAGTTGCGCCGCCGTGGGCCTGCTGGCCTCCGCCTACTTCCGCCGCACGTCGTCCGCCGTCGCCGCGGGCTACATGCTCGCCTGGGCCTTGCTCGGAGTCCCCTCAATCGTGGCGTTGTTCATCAACGCGGCCGCGGGGCGGCTCGTGCGTTCCGGCATCTTCGAGCCTGTCGTCGGCCTCTTCGCGCCGATCCTGGCCTTGGACACCGTCATCACCGGCCACTACCCGTGGTGGCTGTTCGGGATTGCTCTGGCCTATCAGATAGCCGCCGCGGTCGCCGCCGTGACCCTGACCATCCTATTGCTCACCACGCGAAGCCACGAGGAATCCATGCGGTTGCTGGGCAACGGCCGCGGGGGACGCATCTTCGCCCTGGTCCGTCGCGTCGCGCGATTCAGGAAGCTCGGGAACCGACGTCCTATCCCCGACCGGTGGAACCCCATCCTGCTTCGCGAAATCCGTTACGGCGTGCTCCGGTCGCGGAAATCCTTGTTTGCCATCGTTGGCCTGGGACTCGCGCTGTACGCGCTGTTCTTCTTGTGCGCCTTCGGAGGGAGCCGCGTCCGTGTGCTGGGGTTCAGGATCGCTGAGCCCAAGGAGTTCTGGCTTCTGGCGCAGATGGGAGTCGTCGTTGTCACGGCGCCGCTGTTTGCCGCCCACGCGATCGCCCGCGAGCGCGATGCCGGTACGCTGGAACTTCTGCGGACCACGCTGCTGCGTCCCCGCGATGTGTTCCACGGCAAGGCCGCAAGCGCCGCGCTTCCCGTGCTGGCGTCGATCGCCGCATCGGCCCTGGCGATCGCGGGCTACCTTCTAGTGGCGTCTACGGAGAGCATCGACAGGTTCCGCGAACACGGGTTGCGGTTCGCCGTCCTCTGCTCGACCATGTTCACCGGCGGCGTGACGATAGCGGTCTGTGCCGGCGTGTCCCTGTGTCTTGGCCTGTTCGCGTCGGTCTGCGTGCGGCGGGGATCGACGGCGCTCGTGCTGGCGCTCGTGCTGGTATTGGCCGTCTTCGTGCTGTCGGTAGCCTTGCCCTACGTAACCTTGGCCACGTTGCTCGATGACAGCTTCCATGGCTCCCTGGGGAGCGAAAAGGTCAAGGCGCTCCGAACGTTCTGTTCGTTCTGCTCGCCACCCGCAGCGTTCTACGCAAACACCGTGATCCAGAGGCCTGCGTACAAGCTGCCCGAAGGCGGCGTCATGGCCCACGTGACCGTCTACTGGGCCGGCAACATCGCCACCTTCTCGGCCTTCGCGCTGGCCGTGTACCTCGCCGCCCTGGGGATCTTCACGAAGCGGTTTCGGGCGGGGTAGGGGATCCGATCGGACGAAAGGGCTTGGCGCCAGTGTGGCAGCACCGCCGGGGCCAAGAGTCTCGGCTCATCGCCAGACACCCCCCATCACGTCATCCCGAGCGAAGTCGAGGGATCTCTCATCGGC
>JAAEQP010000472.1 GCA_024231375.1 bacterium
GACCGTGTCCGCATTTACGGTGGCCGTGGTCCTTTTTCAGGTGGGCCGGCTCCTTGGCTTGGGGGCCTGACGCCCAGCCCGCGCTTCCGGCCGGAATGCGTTTCGTGATCTTCACCCCGTCCCTGATCTATAATATTGGCTTCTGCGCGAAAACCAGGAAACGATTGCGAATTGCGTCTGTCGCTGGTAGACAGTCATTTACAGCAACAAAGGTAATGTCATGACGAAGAGTCTGATGGTTGTCCCCGAGGAGGCCCGCAAGGGCGGGGTGCTCGAACTTGGCAGCATCCCCATCAACGCCTACGACAAGACGGTCCAGGACGAATTGGACCAGAACCCGGCGATTACGCCCGAATCGTGTCTGCGGATGTACCGCGACATGGTCCTCATTCGTGAGTTCGAGACCATGTTGGACCAGATCAAGAAGCTGGGCGCGTACGAAGGCATCGAATACATACACGCCGGTCCCGCCCATTTATCCATCGGACAAGAAGGCGCGGCCGTAGGCGAGTGCTTCCACCTGGGCGTACACGACCACATTTTCGGCAGCCACCGCAGCCACGGCGAGATTATTGCCAAGGGCATGCGCGCGGTACATGAGCTTCAGGGATCTGGACTGCATCCCATCATGACGGATTACTTTGACGGCGCGATTCTGAAGACCGTTGAAGCCCACGACGCCGATTGGTCGCCCCTGAAGCTGAGCGGAGGCGCCGGCGACCTGACCATGTCGACCGAAGAGGAGGAACTCGGCATCGATTTCCTCTTGTACGGCCTGTTGGCCGAGGTCTTTGGCCGCGATAACGGGTTCAACAAGGGCATGGGCGGCTCGATGCACGCCTTCTTCACGCCCTTTGGCATCTTCCCGAACAACGCCATCGTCGGCGGTAGCGGCGACATCGCCGCGGGCGGCGCGCTGTACAAGAAGACCCAGCGGAAGCCCGGGATCGTGGTCGCCAACATTGGCGATGCGTCCATCGGTTGCGGTCCCGTGTGGGAAGGTCTCGGATTCTCGGCCATGGGGCAGTTCAACAACCTTTGGGACCCGGACTTCAAGGGTGGTCTGCCGATTATCTTCAATTTCATGAACAACTTCTACGGCATGGGCGGCCAGCCCATCGGCGAAACCATGGGGTTCGATCGACTGGCGCGCATCGGCGCGGCCGTCAACCCGGACAACATGCTTGCCGAATGCGTCGATGGAAACAACCCGCTAAGCCTGGCAGACGCGTACCAGCGCAAGATGGCGGCGATCACGGACGGCCGCGGCCCCGTGCTGCTCGAAGTGGTTTGCTACCGTCAGACGGGCCATTCGCCCAGCGACCAATCTTCGTACCGCGAACGCGACGAGATCGACATGTGGCGGGCCGTGGACCCGATCACGGAGTTTGGCGGCAAACTCGTCGATGCCGGCGTGGCCACCCAGGACACGCTCGACGCGGTGGCCGAATACGCCACGCGCAAGGTGGTGAAGGCGTGTAAGTTGTCTGTTGATATGGACCTATCGCCTCGCATGGAGCTTGCGCCTCACCAGACCCTCGACACCATCATGTTCTCGAACGACCCTGAAGAGGAACTCCCCGGTCTGGCGCGTGAAGACGATGTGCTCATGCCGCTCGAAGAGATTCCGCGGGTCAAGCAGATCGCGAAGAAGGCGCGCTTCGGCCTGGACGCCAACGGCAAGGTTCTGAAGGAATCCAAGGCCGTCAGCTACCGCGACGGCATGTTCGAGGCCATTGTCCACCACTTCTACAACGATTCGCGTGTGGTCGCCTACGGTGAAGAGAACCGCGACTGGGGCGGAGCCTTCGCCGTGTACCGCGGTCTCACCGAAGCCTTGCCCTATCACCGGCTGTTCAATTCGCCCATCTCCGAGGGCGCCATCGTTGGTACCGCCGTAGGGTACGCGCTCGAAGGCGGCCGACCCATCGCCGAGCTCATGTACTGCGACTTCATGGGACGCGCGGGCGACGAAGTATTCAACCAGCTCTCCAAGTGGCAGGCCATGTCCGGCGGCTACTGCCGGATGCCGGTCGTGTTGCGGGTATCGGTGGGCAACAAGTACGGCGCCCAGCACTCGCAGGACTGGACCGCGCTCTGCGCCCACATCCCAGGCCTCAAGGTCGTGTTCCCGGCGACGCCGTATTCTGCTAAAGGCTTGATGGCCGCAGCGTTACGCGGGAACGACCCAGTCATAT
This sequence comes from bacterium, assembly GCA_024231375.1. Next base: position 2,199 of record JAAEQP010000472.1, read on the forward strand.
TCTTTGAAGCGCAACGGCTTTACGACCAGACCGAAATCTTCCACCCGCAGGGCGTTCCTGCTGAGTACTACACCCTCCCGATTGGCCAGGCCGAGGTGCTGAAGGAAGGGTCCGACCTGACGATTCTGACCTTCGGCTCGACCTTGTACCGGGCCTGGGAAGCCGCGCAACGGATGGAGGCTGAATTCGGCATTTCGGTGGAACTCATTGATGGGCAAAGCCTTGTGCCCTTCGACCTCGGTGTCGTATACGAATCGGTCAAGAAGACCGGCAAGATCATCCTGGGCAGCGACGCCTGCGAACGGGGCGCTTTCACGCACACCGTGGCGTCGCAAATCACCCAGGCCGCCTTCGACTATCTGGATGCGCCCCCCTGCGTGATTGGCGCGGAAAACTGGATTGTGCCGCCCGCGGAACTCGAGGACTTCTACTACCCGAGCGTGGAGTGGTTCCTGGACGCCTACCACACGCAGATTCGGCCTCTGCCGGGCTACACGCCCGACAGCAACCGCACAGCCGCCGAGACCCTTGCCCGGTCGACGTACGGCGTCGGCTGATCGCACTGACAGAGACGAGTACCCATCGGGGGAGCCCGCGCACACAAGCGGGTTCCCCCGATGTTTCGTTTCGACGCATCACACGCGAAAGTCGGGGCTGTTGAAGAAGTCTCGGCCTTGGCGCGTAGCCCGCGATACAAGTTGTCTGCGAAGCCCGCGAAAAGGCCAGGGACAGACCCGTCTTCGTCCGCCTGCGGCGGACTTCGCTGGGGTCAGTCCCGGCGTTTTCGCTCCTGCTCTCGGCGTTCTCTGAGAGCGCTGCACACGAGGTGCCGGACCGTGGTCGGGCGGGGTGTGAACGAGTGCGAGTTCTTGAACAGCTCCACAGTCGCGTCTCGTCCGCCGTCGGCAGACCCGCTTGGAACGGTCTCCGTCTTCGCCCGGAACCTATGTCTTTTATTTACAATACTTACCGCCTTCCTTCGGGAGGGGAAAAGGTGAGGGCGCCCTTTTCTCTTGACGCCATGCTACACGTTAGTGTAGATTTTAGGGGCAGTTTATTGCGCTTGTGTGAGGAGAATTTACTATGAGCCTTGAGCTTGTCCCGCAGTCCGCCGTCATCGCCATGCTCCGACGCGTCAACCCGTGGTGGTCCGGCAAGCCCATTCCCGGCGTGCCTGAAACACCCCGTGACGCGCTCGCCTCCGTGACGGAGCAGATCAGCGACGCGTCCACCTCGAGCGCTCTGATGCTTGAGGGACCTCGAGGCGTCGGCAAGACGACCATGCTCCTCCAGGCCGCACGAAAGATCCTGTTCGACGGCGTGGCCCCGGAGCAGGTCGTGTACGCCAGCTTCGATCATCCGGTGTTCCGGGCGGCGGGGCTGGCGGCCGTAGTGGACGCATGGCGCAATCTAACGCCGAAACCGGCGACCTCCGTCTACTTCCTGCTCGATGAAGTGCAGTATGTGGAGGACTGGGACGCATGGCTGGCCAAACGGCCGGACCTGCCGGGCACGGTTCATGTGCTCGGCGCGCGGTCCGCGCGTCCGAAGGCCCCGGCCGGCGGCGAAGAGGCGTGGCAGACCATCCAGTTGACCACTCTGACCATCCGCGAGTACCTGGCGGAGGTGGTGGCCGATCCGCCCGACATGCCGGAACTCGATTCGCTCCGGGCGCTCACCCGGTGGAAGTCCGTGGACTTTGAACGCGCGGCCGCCCAGGCCGAACCCGCGCTGGCCTACTTCAACGACCTGATGATCTGCGGCGGGCTTCCGGAAACGCTGGGTATCACGTCCGTCGAGGAAACGCAACAGGTGCTGCGCGAGCGCGTCGTCGAACGGGCACTGAAGTGCGACCTCACCTCACTCTACGGCGTACGCCGGATTGCCGAATTGGAACGGCTGTTCCTCTTGCTCTGCATGCAGGACGCGTCCGTACTCGACATGCAGGAGGTGAGTCGGCTTCTGGGCATCTCGAAGAACACCGCTCGTAGCCATTTGGATCTGCTCGAAGCCGCGAACCTCATCTACCGGTTGCCCCAGTTTGGATACGGCACCGAAGTGTTGCGCGGCAAAGAGAAAGTGTTCGTGCGCGACCCGGCAATCGCGTTGAGCGTGCTCATGCTCGGACACGATGTGCTTGAAGACACGGCACGGACCGCAGCCGCGGCGGAGAGTTGCGTGTTCAAGCACCTCGCGGCGCGGTATCCCGCCGGCGGTCCCACGTTCTCCTACTGGCGCGGCAAACCGGGCGAGGAAGTGAGCGTTGTCGCCACAGGCAGCGCCCAGAGCCGTCCCTTCATGGTGCGCTACGCCGACGGCCCGCCCGACCAGGCAGCGTTGAAAGGTCTTCGTCGATTCTGCAAAGACAAAGACGTCAAACTGGCCTACGTCATCACCAAACGTCTGCAAGACTTCGGACCTATTCCCCTGGAAGACCCCGACCGTGGCGTGTCCGACGAACTACCAACGCGTTGCGTCATGGTGCCGGCGTTGCTCTTCTGCTACTGGATGTCCCAGTCCAACGGGTCTGAAGAGCCGAAGAAGAAGGCGGGCTGGTTCCGGGGATTGCGGAAGTAGGGGGGCTGTCGGCGTTCGGCTCTCCGCTGTCAGCCTGATGGAACGACCATTCGCGTCATCCTGAACGAAGTGAAGGACCTCGTTGAGCCAGTGGATGTGCTGTGGCAAGAGATGCTTCGCGTTCGCTCAGCATGACGGGTTGGGGATGATTCCGGGGTTTGAAAGGCAGTGCCGGGCGGACCAAGTACGTTGGAGCACTGATACATGAACGCCGACACGACATTCGAAACGGAACGGCTCACCCTTCGTCCGTTCACGATGGACGACCTCTCTGCTGTATTCGAGCGGACATCCGACCCCGAGGTGATGCGGTTCCACGACGGTCCGTTAACGATGGGAGACACGCGGGCAGGACTGGAATCGGTTATCCGGCACGCCACTGACGCAGCGCCATTCGGCATACGCGCGGTCGTCGTGAAGGCCACGAACCGCAACGTGGGATTCTGCAATCTCGGTTCGTTGCCCCGGCTCGAAGGAAGTCCCGTCGAGATCTCGTACGACATCGTGCGCGATTGCTGGGGCAACGGGTACGCCACCGAGGCCGCGGCCCGGCTCATCCGGCACGGGTTCGAGGACATGGACCTCCCCGAAATCATCGCCGTCGTCAACCCGCTGAACGTCGCGTCGGCCCGCGTCGTCGAAAAGCTTGGATTCGCGGTGCGCGAGCAGATTGAATGGCCTGGGCAGGATTTGGTGGACTTGTATGTGCGGGGACTCAATGCCTAGTTTGCTCTTCAAGTCGATTCTGCGCAGAATGCGCGATCGGCCTGCAATGGAGTATTGTGTATTCGAAAAGGCCCGAAGCAAGCGGAAGGGCAACGCCAATGGCAGCTGACGATGTAGAAACGGCCGTCCCTCTTGGAGCGGGCCTCAAGGAGCATCACGAACGCATCCAAACATTCCTTGACTTGGCGAGGGAGACCAAGGACCAAGTGATTGAGTTCCGTCTCCATATGGCATGTGTGTACTCAGCGCGCGCCATCGTGGAACTCATCCTAGAAGCTGCTCACAAAGGGCGCATCAACGCGTCACGCGAAGACCTTAAGGTATCCTTGCTGGATAGGTTGCGTTGGTTCAACCTTATTGAGCGAATTCGGATACACGACTTCCACAGGTTTGGGGTACGCCCGCCTCACCCAGAGATGCATGGCTTCTTCCTGGGTGGTCCGCTCACCCTCACAGCGCGAAGCGGAACCGCATTATACAGATTCTCGGCCGATAAGCCAGAGACAGAGACCACAGGGGGCTCAAGCATTGCGGGGCAGCGACCACTCGTTAGTAGTGACGGTCGCTTCTTCGATGAAGATACGAGCACGTTTGTCGGGCTCAAGCGAATCATCGAGGACTTCCTTCTGGATGTCCCAGAGGTGATCAGGGAGTTTGAGGACAGTGTGAGCTAGCACGCGCACGGCTTGTAGCGCCCGTGTCGTGGAGTAGCTGAGCTTCACCGTGCGGGAGCGGAGCAAGTGGCTCGGGCGGGGCCTTAGACTCAACGTGTATCTATGGACGGTTACCGAGCTCGACAGAAGGAGTACAGATATGGCGTTTCCAACAGGGCTGCTGAGTAGGAAGTTCCGGCATCTCGGGTATCGACAGGAGGTCGCGCCTGTCGCGGAGAGGGCCATGGCGGACTTCGTACTGGGGCTTTCGGTCAATTCCACGCAAGTCGTTCTGGGTGTGTATGACATCGCCGCAAACGGCTTCTACAAGTGCAGCGTTTCCGAGTTCCTGAAGCAGGTTCCCAAGAACCTGTCCTTCCCGCTTGACTTCACGCCGGTGCTCACCCCCTACGTATCGGACCACTTCGATCACTTGGTCAAGTCAGCAAGCACCGAACAGATTGTTGGTGCCTTTGTCGGATACTACATCGCGCGCCTCCCCGCGCTCATGCTTCGCGGCAGATTCAAGGACTGGCCGAAACGCGTAGGGCCGTCCGAGGAGGACGTGATTAGAACGGCTGTCCGTTGTACGGGGCTGCTTGAGGAGCACTTCCCTGCTGCGGCGGAGAGACTCGTTCGTGAAGGCCCTGAAGACCACCGGAGCATCTACTGTCGACTCGCTGCCGGCAAGCGCATGGCGAGGAGACACGAACTCGAAGACGAAAGGATGTTGGAGTTCCTCTACTACTGCGACGCCGATATTTGGAACGCTGTCTCCTTGCTTCCTGGCATGAGGGAGAGTTCGAATGTGACTTCCTTCGTCACGGAGACCGTCACACGCGACTTCAGGAGGTATTGGGACAGCTTCCGTCTGGATTACATGGACACACTTCGTCACTGGAGCTATGCCAACGCGTTTGAAGGCACGAAGATTCTCATGCCGCGGGGGGACTTCTGGGAGGATCTGGAGGCAAGGCTTGACCAGCGGCACCCGGTTCTGGGATTTCATGCATCTGTGTGACCGTAATCTGTCGGCAGCTGATGGAGGAGCGGCACCGAAGGAAGTCTCCTCGGCTTCAGGCTTCCTGTGTCCGCAATGTCGCCGTTTGGGCACATGTCCTGAGTCTGATGCCTCACAAGGTTGACTCGACCAGGAATGGGAGGCGAGCCCCGGTTGATCGTGCTGCGCAAACATGATTTCGCAGAAATCCTGTCCCGCTACCGTCTCGGCGGTTACGTGAATGCGGAGCCGTTTGCGACGGGCGCGGTTCAGGTCAACGTGCGGTTAACGACGACCAAAGGGCTGTACGCGCTGAAGTGGTACCGGAACCGATCGCGCGAGCGTGTTCAGTTCGAGGTCCACATACTGCGTTTCCTTGAGAGGCGGTCATTTCCCGCGCCCATTCCCGTCCGTGACGCAAGCGGCGCGTACGTGGGGGAGCACAAGGGCAAGCCCTACGCGATCTACACCATCGTGCCCGGAGCCCACGTCGAGAAGCCGCGAAGGGCACACCTTGAGCAGTTGGCCGCGTGCGCTGCGAACCTGCACCGGGTGTCGCGTGGGTACAGGCCGCCGGCCTTGGCGTCGGCACGCATGGATACTCGGCAGTTTCTCTGGAAAGCTGCTCAAGCAGAGGCCCGCAAACTTGGCATGAACGCGAACGCCAAGGCGAAACTCCGGTGGATGCGCGACCAACTGGACGCTTTGCGACTGCCCAACTCGCTGCCGAAAGGCATCTGCCATTACGACTACCATCACTCCAACTTCCTGTTCACGAAAGGGCGATTGTCAGGGCTGGTCGACTTCGACGATGCGCGGCACGCGCGACTGGTGTTGGATGTGGCAAATCTGCTGGACTACTGGACTTGGGCGCATGGCAAGGGCGTCGATTTCAGTCGGGCCCGGCAACTCCTGCGCGAGTACACGAAGCACCGACCGCTGAACGAGGCCGAGAAACGGCATCTCTTCGACGCGTGGAAGGCACAGATTCTGCTCGACAAGGTATACTTCTTCGGACGGGGTCAAGCGGACGATTTCTACGAGAAGCGGAAGATTGAGCAACTGGATGGCGTGGGGCGTACTGGGTTTGAGAGGAGCGTGTTCGGCTGACAGGCGAGCCGTGCGCGGTTGAGGAATCAAGATGGGAATCGAACCAAACGGAACGGGCGACCATCCGACAATCTCGGGGTCGGCCTACATCCACCCGAGCGCAGTCATCATCGGCAATGTGCAGATTCTTGACGAGGTGTTCGTCGGGCCACAGGCGGTCATCCGCGCTGACGAACCGGACGCGGACGGCGTGGTGGCGCCCATCATCATCGGCGAACGTTCGAACGTGCAGGATTGCGTGGTGGTCCACGCCTTGGCGGGAACCAGCGTGAAGATAGGACCCGAGGCGTCCATCGCACATGGCGCCGTTGTGCATGGCCCATGCGAACTCGGTTCCAACACCTTCGTGGGCTTCAGTAGCGTGGTGTTCAACGCCACGCTGGGGGATGGCGTGGTCGTGATGCATCGGGCTTTGGTGGAGGGCGTCGACGTGCCTTCGGGCATGTACGTGCCGTCGGCGGGGGCTGTGCGATGCGAGCACGATGTGCGCGCACTCGCGCCGGTTCCGGAGGACGTGGCGGCCTTCGCGCGAAAGGTGGTCCGCACCAATGTCGCCCTTGCCGAGTCCGCGTGCGGAAGAGAAGGGGACTGAACGCAGAGGCGCAGAGATCGCAGAGGCTCGCGGAGGGATAGGAGGGCTCGGCACCGTGCGAATGAGCGGCGGAAGTCACCACACGGTCCAGGTGCGCTTAACGGCGAAGATCTTTGAGATCACGGACTGGCGGTTGGCTCGCGGCGATGAGCAGGCACTCGTGTACCGACCGGGGGCGATGACGTTGTTGCGCAGGCTGGCGGGGACGTTGGCGTTCGGTGTTGGGGCGGGGTTCCTCTTCAAGATGGCCTTCGACATGGGCGGTGTGCGGTTCGGCAGCGACCCCATCTACACGACAGCGTGCGTTCTGGCTGGACTGTGCGCGGCGGTGGCGGTCCTGCTTCCGTTGAGTTGTTTGTGGTCCCATGTGACGTTGCGGCGCAGTGTCCGCGGCCTGGTCGTGCAGAAGTGGGGACTGCTGCTTCCTTCGTCGAGCGAATGGGCCAAGGGGTCGCTGAAGTCCGTGCGCATTCTGGCGCAGGAAGTGATGACCGGGCGCCATGCACAACGCAGGAGCATCGGGTACCGGTGGCGCGTTTGCCTGATGGGCGACGCGGGCGAAGACGTGCTGGAGTTCTGGGTCCACCACGAGAAAGACCGGCCCGCGGGCGACCGGTTGCCGGAACGGGTCGCGGCATTCGCGGCGGGCGTGCATCGGCTGACGGGATTGGCCTACGGCAAACCCATTGTGGCCGCGTACGGAGAGCGGCACGCCACGGGCAGGCATATGGTGGTCGAAAGCGATCCCGTGACGACGCGCCGCACGTACCAATCCTTGGACGACGTACCCGAGGAAATGCGCGGTCGGCTCGAGGAAATGATGGAGCAAGCGCGGGCCACCGGGGAGCCTGTCGTGGAGAATGTGCATGTCGACCGGCAAACGTTCCATTCGTTGGACGAGGTGCCGCCGGAGTTGCGCGGCCGTGTGGAGGAAATGATGGGGCGCGGCGGGGAGGGGCTGCACGTGTCCACGTCCTCCAGCGAAGCCATCACCTTTACCGGCGCAGACGGGAAGCCGCGAACCTACCATTCGGTGGACGAGATGCCGCCCGACGTGCGTGCCGTGTACGAGCAGATGCGGAAACGCATGTGAGGCCGTGTGTGCTGCCCCCAGGCTGGGCCGCCGAGACGATGCCCGGCTGCGTGCCGTCGGGCGTTCCGGCGTCGATGTTCACGTTCTCGAAGGTGAAGGCACTAGCGTTCGGAGAAAGCTTGAGCATGAACAAGGTGCTTCCCGGCGCGACATGTGTATAATCCCCGAAGCGACCATTTCTCCCGTTCCCACGTTTGTCCGTGGGAATGCATGCATGGCAGCGAATATTGAAGGAAGTTCACGTGATAACAGATGGCAGTGTCGGCAAACCCGCCCGCTTGATTTCCCTGGACGTTCATCGGGGGTTCGTGATGTTCGTGCTGGTAACGGGGTTCTTCTTCATGGACATCGTGCCGGAGGTTATCGGCACGGACAACGTCATCGGTGCGTTCTGCCACTATCAAACCAGTCACGTGTCCTGGACCGGATGCAGTCTCTGGGACCTGATACAACCGTCGTTTATGTTCATTGTCGGTGTGGCCCTGCCGTTTTCCTATGCGGCACGGAAGAAACGCGGTGACAGTGAACCGCTTATCATGGCGCATACGGTCAAGCGGATTGTCATCCTGCTAGTGCTTGGCCTGTATCTGCGCTCGCAAGGGCGTAGCCACACCTATTTCACCTTTGAAGACGTGATCCAGCAAATCGCGTTGGGGTATTTCTTCCTTTATCTCCTGGTTGGCCGCGGCATCAAGACGCAATTCGCCGTAGCCGCCTGTGTACTGGTGGGGTATTACCTGCTCTTTGCTTTGTGGCCGCTGCCGGCCGCCCACTTCGATCCCGTCGCTACGGGGTTGCCCGCACATTGGCGCCATTTGTCTGGATATGCCGCCCACTGGAATCTTGGCGCGAATCCTGCGGGATACTTCGACCGCTGGTTCCTCAACCTGTTCCCGCGTGGTGACGGTCCATGGACATTCCACGGTGGCGGATACGCTACCCTGAATTTCATCCCTTCATTCGTGACCATGCTCTTCGGCCTCATGGCGGGCGAACTGATGAAGGGCAGCCGGTCAACAGAAGCCAAATGCCGCCTCCTCGTCACATCAGGACTGGCCTGCCTCGCGTTCGGCTTTGCCGTTGACGGCAACATCTGGCCGGTAGTGGACTGGACCTGGAGCATAGCCCCCATCGTCAAGAGGATATGGACACCCTCCTTCACCATCTTCAGCACCGGGTGGGTTCTGCTGTCTATGGCCTTCTTCGTATACCTCGTTGACATCAAAGGGTCCCGGAAGTGGACCCTGCCCTTCATGGTATTCGGCGCCAACTCCATCGCCATATACGTCATGCATTGTGGTTTCCAGAACTATCTGCGCGACCGTCTTGACGCCCATTTTCAACTCCAACATGCCATGGGCGACGTCGGCTACCTCGTCGCACACATCGCTTCAATCCTCGTCCTCTACTACATCCTCCACTGGATGTACAAGAAGAAGGTCTTCATCAGAGTCTAGCCCGAAGAAATGCCGCGAAGTTGCTGAGAAGGTACGCTTGGCCTACGCCGACGCCATCAGGCTCACAACCCGATCCAGTTCCTCGTGGGTATTGTAGAAATGGGGCGAGAATCGCACGAGGTCGCGTCCCAGACGGTTCTGACGCAGGGAGACGGATACGCCCGCCTCGCCAAGGGCGCGCGCGAGATCGCGCATGCTGCGTCTTGGATGGTCCACCGAGATGATGCCCGACCGCGTGCTGTCGGGTGTGTTGGCATCGGCGTCCACTTCTTCGATGTACAGTCCGTATCCCAAGGGACGGATGGCATCCACGAACCATCGGCGCAGTTCGAGGATACGTTCGCCGATGGCGTCCACGCCGATGTCGTGCAGGAGTTCCATGGAGGCCGCCATGCCGACGATACCGGGTAGGTTGAGCATGCCGGGCTCGAACCCCCGGCCGCCGGGTTCGAAGCGCATTTCCTCCTGCGCGACGAATTCCGGCGACACCACGTTCCACGACCCGAGCAAGGCCGGCCTGATATTGTCGCGCGCGGATGCGTCTACGTAGAAGATGCCCGCGGCGGCGGGACCCAGCATCCATTTGTGTGAGTCCGCGCTGAGGAAATCCACATGCTCCACACTCGTCGGAAAGGCGCCCACTGTTTGAATCCCATCGACACAGAACAGGATACCGCGTGCGTGGAGGTTCCGGCCAATGGTGTCGATGTCGATGCGGTACCCGCTCAGGAAGCTGCACGATGCCAGCGCGACCAGCCGGGTCCGGTCAGTTAAGGCCGCCTCGACGACCGGCCATGTGATGGCGCCGGGGTGTTCGGGATGCAAGGCAACCGGGGTCACGCCTTGGGTCCGCAGGTTCGCCCAAGGGTACACGTTGGCGGGATAGTCGTCCCGGTAGAACACCACTTGGTCGCCTGGATCCCAATCGATACCAGCGGCCACCAGGTTGAGTCCCAGCGACGTGGGGCCAAGCAACGAAATCTCGGACGTGGTACACCCGAGCAAGGCCGCGGCCAGCCTGCGCGCTTCCCGGACCTGGCCCAGGGCCCAGTCGTCCTCTTGGGCGTCCTCCGACGCGTGCTGCAGAAACTGAGTCATACGGTCCACGGCAATCCGAGGCAAAGGCGCCACCCCGGCGTGCCCCAGGAAGATGCGCTTCCCAGTCACGGGGAACTCCCGGTTTCGCGTCTCCTCGTCCGCGATCAGATCTGTAATGTCCATCGTTTGCCTCATCGTTGTTCCTGAACCACAGTGCCGTTGGACGAGGACTATTCTGGCGTGGGAATGCGTTCGACACAAGTGAAATGCGGGGATATGCCGCCCCTTTTGGGGAATGCCCAGCCGCCACGGTCCCAAGTTGCGACGTAAGTCATTATTTCAAAAGGTGTTGGGCCATGCCCGACGGGTTGACAAACGGCGGATTACATGAGACAATCTATATGGTGAATTAGACCATTTCGCATTCTGAAGGAAGGCGAGGAGATATGGGTCTCCAAATCGGACAGGTCGGTAGCGGGCTCAGCCGTTATTCGGTTGGGGAGGATACCGCTACGCGATTTCGGCCGCCCGATCCGCCTGAGCTGGCGGGGTCCCGCGACACGTCCAGGGCGGCCGACGTCTTCTTCAGCCGCGACGAAACGGCCGTCCTTACCGCGGGATTCGGTGATGGCACCGTATCGGTCCCCACAATCGCGGTCCGCGCGTTGGATAAGAACCTGACCGGTGCGAAGCGGCTGGTCCCGTCTATTGAGGAAACGCGCGAGAAGCTTCGGGAGCGTTTGGGTGACCAGCGCGACCTGTTCTCTCGCGAGACGTCCGATCTGTTCGCTCGCGAGGCGCCCGATCCGAACCCCTTCGTCCGTGACATCGGACCGCTGAATCTCGGGGAGGGGCAGGCCCTTGCCCGTACCCGTGCACGTGAGTACATCAACTCCCTTGGCGAGGCCGCGACCCAGGCCCAGGCGCGGTTTGGTCAAGAGCCTGAACCGCGACTTGACGTGCCCAGGATTCGTGTGGGCGACCAGGCCTTTCCGCTCGAACGGCAGGAAACCACGCCCAGCTTCGACGTGCGCGTGTAGCGTTGCCGCTCACTCACTTCGCTCTCTTGTTGTGTTTGTGATCTGCCTTCACGCCGGGGTACATTGCGCGTGAGGGCATTCCGCGACGCCGCTTTCTCGCAACGCCCGGGGGGAATCATCATGACCGAGCAGTCCATCACACGCGCCGAAATCACCGAAGGATTTTGGGGACTGGGGATCCGCCCCAGCGACACACTCCTGATGCACAGCGCCTTGAGCAGTTTCGGTTACGTGGAGGGCGGGGCCGACGCCGTGATCGACGGCATCCTGAACGCCTTGGGCGATGACGGAACTCTGCTCGTGCCGACCCTCACGGGAAGCGAGGAACTCTCGCCCGAGAACCCGCCCAATGTGGATCTGCGTTCGGAGCCGTGTTGGGTGGGGCGAATCCCGGAAACACTCCGGCAACGGCCCGAGGCGATTCGAAGCACCCATCCAACCCATAGTTGCGCGGCCATCGGCGCCATGGCGGAGGAACTGACGGACGGCCATGAAATCTCGCCCACGCCCTGCGGGATTACGTCGCCCTACTACCACGTGGCCGAGGCCGGCGGGTACATCGCCATGGTGGGCTGCGCGCTTGACCGATGCACGACGTGCCACACCGTCGAAGAGCTTGCCAACGTGCCGTATCATTTGCAGAAGGAAGTCGCCTACGGCTCCTGCATCGACCGATACGGCGACGTTGTCGAAGCGCCATGCCTGCTCCACGATTAGGGTGGACCCGAGCGGGACTTCCCTGTGTTGGAAGAACTTCTCCTCGATGCGGGGCTCATGGCCATCGGCAACGTGGGGGCGTGTGCGGTCAGGATTATTCATTCGATGGGGTTGGTTGAGACTGCGCTCGAACGGCTTCGGTTCGACCCGTTCTACCTCACGGTCGACCGCACGAAGGATCGGTAGACGGGTCTGCGAACTGACCGGCTAGATCGTCAAGTGGACTGGCGCTCCGCCCTGTTCCGCGGATCGCACGGCGCTCTCCGCACAAAGAACCGCGAGCCGCGCGTTGGCCGGGGTCAGGTGGACGGGGGCTTTCCCGTCGATGGCGTCTAGGAATTCGCACCACTCACCCGGAATACCGTCGAACCCCGGCCCGGGCGACGACGGTGTAACAATCTCCAACTCACCGTCGCGGTGGATTCGGATGGGCGAATCCGGTTCGAGGGTGTCCACTTCGAGGTAGGCTTTCTCGGCGACGACGCGGAGCAGCGCGCGAAATGCTGAGCCGGGAGGCAGCACGAACCCGCCTTCCGCCGTCGCCGTCGCACCGTCGGCATATTGCAGGGTGACCGTCATGGACGCGTGCGCGCCCATGGCATGACGGCGTCCACACGCGACGATCGACTCGGGCGGACCGAGATACCAGTTCAGCACGTCGAAATCGTGGATGAGCAGGTCGAAGGCCGCGCCGCCGCCTTGAATAGGGTCCATACGCCAGGACGCCTTCGTTGCCCCTTGCAGCCGCCCCGAGTACACGGTCCGTATGGCGCCGAAATCCCCGGTCTCCAAGACCCGTGCCACCGTGGCGTACAACGAGGCGTGGCGGGTGAGATGTCCCACCATGAGCACGCGCCCGGCCTGTTCCGCTCGCGCGATGAGGGCGTCGGCATCGGCCACCGTCAACGCCAGGGGCTTCTCACAGAACACGTGCTTGCCTGCGCCCAAGACGCGTTCGACATGCTCGGGGTGGAGATGGTTGGGCGAGCACACGCACACGGCATCGACGTCGGGAGACTCAATGAGGTCGTCGAGCGAAGTGACTGGGATGTCGGGCGCCGCCGCGCAGGGAACGGACGGATCCCGTCGCGCCAATTGGACGAGGCGTGCGCGATCGCTCAGTTCGGCCAAGGCGTTGACGTGTTTGGTCGCGAACCCGCCCGCGCCGATCATACCTACTCGAAGCAATGGCATTCCCTCGGGTTAGGGCTCACGTTCGATCACCTTCTGAAGCGGCCGAAGCATACCCGTCTTCATCCGCAGGTTGAACTCCCGCTGAATGCGCGGAATTCTGAGCAGCGGCAGCATGAGTGCAGTGAACAAGCGCATCTTGATGTTTTTCTGGGGGAAGTCATAGAGCCCGTGTTTCTTGTAGAACCGGTGGTCCGCCTGGTAGATGAACCGGAACTTCTCCCAGATTTCGTCGCGAAACACTTTCTGTCCGCCCACACCGAAGAACGAGGGCGGCCCGTAGTATTCGGCCTCCGCCAACCGCACCGCATCAGATGCCAAGCGGTCCACGAGGGCATCGGTCGTTGCTGAATCGGGTTCCTCATCCGTCACGACACCGGCGAAATTCGACCATTGGAGTTCCGCGAAGATCTCCAGGTTCTGACGCAGATTCGCGATCTGCCGAAGGGGTCCCGAGATGAGAAACCCCATTTGCTTGCCAATGAGCGACGGTTTGTGAGACTGGTGGAAACTGCGGTCGATGAATTGCTTCCAGACCCACGTGAGATGCCGGTCGCGGATGGTGGAAGCGAAGATGAGGATGTCGACCTGTTTCAGGCGGTCGTTGTAGAAGGCATGGTAATCGTCACTCTTGTGCTTCACGCACACATTGTCGAAGGCGCAGGTGCAACACCCCGTGCATCCGCCGTTGATGTCGAGATCCGTCAGCGTGACCACCTCAACGTCGCCATGAAGGGACCCGGCGAAGCGGTTCACCATGCGTGAGAGATTGGATTCCGGTTCAAGCACATCGGCGACCACCATGACCTTGCGGCCACCCACGTCGACGGGCGGAGCAGCGGGGCCGGGCCGATAGGCGTGTTCAACGGGGCGTAGAGGCTCGGTCGCCTTTGCGCAGGGCGCGTCGCCCGCGACAGCGGTCACGAATTCCTTCATGAATCCGCGGAGACGCGCACGCTCGGGTTCTTCGCAGAGGTCGTACATGGCGGCGCTGTATCCGCCGGAAAATCGCATATCCAAGTCGTCGCAGACGGCGCGCATGTAGGCGTGGGCCGTGTGGTCGCAGAAATGGATGGACGTGGTCAGTACGGCTGCCGGTTTGCCCGCGAAGGCGTCGGGGTTCGTGGCGAAGACGCGCTCGATGAAGCGCTTCAGTTGACTCGGCACGAGCAGGATGTACACGGGGAACGCCCACAGCACGGCATCGGCGGACCGGACCGCATCGAAGATGCTCTCAAGAGCTTCGTCGTCGCTGGCCAGTTCTTCGATATCCTCGCCCACATGGTGTATGTCGAGGGCGACCTCGGGGAACTTCTTCTGGAGGTACAGCACATACTGGAGGGTGACGCTGGACTCGCCCTTGGGACTTCCGCTCAAGATGCATATGTTCATCGGCCCATTCTATTGCCGGTGCGACGGCGATTCAACGGCCAGGCGCGATTCCGTCCCATCTTGCGGCGCGGCACGGGATCCGATAGACTTGCCCGGCGCGACACCACGTGGCCGCATCGACCGGCGGAGACCGGGCGGCGGCCCTCATGCGAACCTTCGGGGATGCCTTGCGAATGTCTCTACCATCTGTAGCTGTCACCGGCCTTGGTTTGATGACCGGGCTCGGGCTCGATCTGGAACACTCCTGGAAAGGACTTCTGGCCGGGCTGAGTCCCATCCAACCCTTCGACCTGTTCGACGCGGCTGACTTGGCATGTCCCTACGGCGTCCAACTGCCTGAAGGGGCGGACGACTTGTTCAAGGGCCGTATCAAGAAGCGGCGGCGCAGCCAGATGACGCGTGGGACAATGATGACGGTCGTGACGGCCCAGATGGCCATGGAAGACGCCGCGATTGACCTGGAAGCGGCCGACAAGACGCGCATCGGTGTGGTCGTGGGCGCTACGGGGACCGGCTACACGTGGCAGAACCAAGAAACCGATCCGCAACGCATTTTGCGAGTCATGCCGAATGCGCCGGCCGCCTGGATCAGTCTCGACAAGAAGTTGGCAGGTCCGTCGTTCGTCGTGAGCACGGCGTGTTCGTCGGGTACGTACGCCCTCAGTATGGCTCACCATTTGATTGTTTCTGGCCAGTGCGATGTGGTGATTGCGGGAGCGGGCGATTCATCCGTCAACTACCTCGACGTGGAGGGGTTCTGCTCGCTCATGGCGCTGTCCTCCGAGGAAGAAGACATCGCAACGGCATCACGGCCTTTCGATGAAACCCGTAGCGGATTCGTGATTGGTGAAGGTGCGGGAATGCTTGTGCTGGAATCGCCCGACTTTGCGCGGAAACGTGGCGCGCGCGTATACGGCGAAATGCCCGCGCCCGCGCTCACATCCGAGACCTACAACATCGTGTCGCCCGAGCCCGGTGGCGCCGGCATGGCGCGAACCCTGCAACTGGCGCTGGACCTGGCGGGCCTCACCGCCGGCTCAATAGACTACGTGAACGCCCATGGCACATCGACGACGCTCAACGACATCTACGAAACCGGGGCGGTGAAGCGCGTGTTTGGCGACCGGGCGAAGGATGTGCCGGTGTCCTCGACGAAATCGATGACGGGCCATTGTCTGGGCGCGGCCGCGGGCGTCGAAGCCGTGATCGCATGCAAGGCGCTCGAACAGGACATGATTCCGCCCACCGCCAACCTCCATCATCCGGACCCGGATTGTGACTTGGACTATGTCCCGAATGCACCGCGGGCAGCACGCCTGAACCGGGTCATGTCCAACTCCTTTGCCTTCGGCGGGCACAACGGCGTGTGTATTTTTGCGAAACCCGGACAGAACGAAGCATAAGGGAGCATCTCCGTGGAACGACCCGTGTATGTGACAGGTAGCGGCACGTATCTGCCGGGTGAACCTGTGCCCTTCGCGGACATCGACACGGTCCTGGGCCCATTGCCAGACGCGCCCCGGCGGATTCGGCGCTGGATGGATTCGACCGCCCATATCATGGCCGAGGTGTTGGACCTCCAGTACGCCCACTATGCCATCGACCCCGACACGCGTGAATTCACCGAAGACAACGTGACCATGGCGACCAAAGCGGCGCGATTGGCCCTGGAAGCAGCGGGCATCGAAGCAGGGGACGTGGATCTCATTTGCTACGGATCGGCGCACCAGGACCAAATGCCCACGGCCTCGGTCCGCATCCAGGAGGCACTGGGCATCGACCGGTGCGACGAGTTGTCGATCCATGCCAATTGCACGTCCGCCTACAAGGCCCTGTATCTCGCCCACGAACTGGTGCGACACGGCAGGAACCAGACGGCTCTGGTTATGTCGTCGAGCATGTCGTCGTCTGAATTGCGCGCCGAGTACTACAACCAGGAACTGGTTGACAAGGAGTCGCTCTTCTTGCGGTGGTTCCTGAGCGACGGCGCGGGAGCGGCTATGGTGTCCGCCGATCCGGGTCAAACGCGGCGATTCGAACTGGAATCGACGTACATCGAGTCGGTCGGCGGGAACCGTCCGTCGCTGATGTTCAACAAACGGCCCGCCTATTGGCTCAACCCGCGCGACGAGTATGAGCAAGCGCTACACCACCTGCGGCAACAGTTTCGCAATGCGCTGGCCACGGAAGTCTTTCAGGGCGAAGGGCGGTCCATATTCACCGACGGCCTGCGCCGAATGGTCGAGCGCGAATCGGTGCCGCTGGACAAGGTGCGCTATTTCCAAGTCAACATGCCCACCAAGCATGTCATCGACATGATCATGGATGAGTGTGAAGCGCTGGGTATCCCGCGTTCTTCGCTGTACACCAAGCTGGACACGCTTGGATACTGCGGGCCGCCTATGGTGTTTGTATGCCTGGACCGCATTCTGCGCGACGAGCCCTTTGAGCCGGGCGACCGCATCCTGAGCTTCGTCACCGAGGTGAGCAAGTTCATGCAGGCGGGCTACGCGATCACGTATGTTGGGGATGCCCGGTGACGACGCCTTCCCAAATCCTGGTGCTCGGGTCGGGCAAGATGGCCCGGAACGTGGGCGCCTACTTCATGCGAAAAGGGTGCGCCGTACACTGGGCGTCGCGCGACCCGGAACGCGCCGTTTCACTTGCCAAATGGGTCCGACGTGCGCGTCGCCGTCTTGTGGGGTTGGAACCCGCCTTGGCCGACGTGCCGGAACCTGCCGTGGCGTGCATAGGCGACGGTCTCCTGCCCGCATGCGACTTCCTGATCGAGTGCGCCATC
This sequence comes from bacterium, assembly GCA_024231375.1. Next base: position 19,585 of record JAAEQP010000472.1, read on the forward strand.
GAAGATGTGCAGGCGAAGCAATCGCTTCTTGACTCGGTCCTTCCGAGACTGGACGGCGAGCCGATTGTCCTCTCCAACTCGTCGTCCATTCTCCCCAGCGCCATTCATCCTGATTGCGTCGGGCTACACTTCTTCTACCCGGTCGAGTTGACGGGCTTCGTCGAGGTCGTGTTTGCCGATTCGACACCTTCCGAGCAACGCGATGCTGTCTTGAGCCTCATGCGGACGCTGGAGTTGACGGGGCTCGAACAGACCGAGGCGACCGCTTTCGCCGTGAACCGCTTGCCCTTGCCGCTTCACGCCGAGTGCTTCCACGCACTGACGGAAGGCTGGCCGCGCGATGCGGTAGACGAGGCGACGAAGTCGGACCTGCTGCCCGCGGGCCAGCTTACTGTGATGGACGCCATCGGCGTCGACATTCTTCTACCGGCGGCGCGCAACTATGTGGGGCGCCTGACACCGGAGACACAGCGCGACTACGCGGCGCTCCTCGACGGGCTCGCGCAACCGCAGACTTCGGGCACCATGGCGGCCGGTGACGGGGCGGACCTGGCGCGCCGATTCCTATACACGTTCATCAACGCCTGCTATCATTCAGTTCAGGTCGGCGACTTGACGCAGGATGCGTTGGAACTCGTGCTCCGCGGGCTACACGATGCGGAATCTTCGCTCGCCGCCGCCGTGGAACGGGAAGGGCGCGCCCGTATCGCGTCTGAGCTGGATGAACTCCACAAAGCCACGGGACGCGGATATCTCGCGCCCGCGGCCGCATTGCGATCCTAAACAGGACCAAGAAACGTACGGCATGAAGATTCTGCTGATAAATCCGCCCCGATCGCCACACAACATGATCTACGAGCACGCGCCCGAAGATCGGAAGCGGTTCGTACACGCCAAAGTGGTGGGGCCTCCGCTCGGGCTGCTGACGCTGGCCGCTGCCGTACCCGATCATGATGTGACCATTCTCGACATGAAGGGGGAGTACGACCTCAACCCCGACGCCCCCGCGCCCGAGGAACTCGCGCTGCAGTGGCTCCAGGACGTCAACCCAGGCATCGTCGGCGTTACGTTTATCGCGTCGGAGCACCCCGCCGGTATGGATATCCTGCGTGCGGTGAAACGCGCCCGTCCGGATGTCGTCACCGTGGCGGGAGGGCCGCATGCGACGTTGGCGCCCGAGGACTTCAACGATCCCGCGGTGGATGTTCTGTGCGAGGGGCAAGCCACGGCTTCGTTTCGCGCCATCGTGTCGGCCATGGAATCGGGCGCGAGTCTCGATGGTATCGGCACGGTCGGAAACGACTCCGCCCCCGACTTTCCATCCCTGGACCGCGGACTTGTGCAACGTTGGGTCGACACCTACCGAATCGGGCAGCAACCGGGGCTCAGCACCTACGTCATCACGTCGTTGGGGTGTCCATCGCGATGCTCTTTCTGTTCCGTCTGGCCTCAGTTCCGAGGCGGCTACTTCCAGCGTGATGCGGGAAGCGTGGTCGACGAACTCCGGACCCTGGACGACTACGCCGCCGTTCGGTTCGCGGACGCGAACACCTTGCGAACGCCCGCTTTCGCCGAACAGCTTTTCGACCAAATCGTGGCGGAAGGGTTGGACAGCAAAGCGTACGTCATGGATATCCGCGTCGACACAGCCGCCCGCAACCCCGAGTTGATCGCGAAGCTCGCGCGCGGTGGACTGAAGGTTGCAATTTCGGGGTTTGAATCCTTCCGGGAATCGGACCTGAAGGCCTACGCCAAGAACACCAGCGTGGAACTAATCCGCGAGGCGGTACGCGTGTTTCACGACAACGGTGTGTTGGTCCGTTCGGTGTACATCATCCCGCCGGACTTCACGGAAGACGACTTCCGCGCATTGGCCGATTTCGTTCAATCCATGGCCACGGTGCTGCCGGCATTCACCATTCTGACACCCATTCCGGGCACGGTGATGTACGAGCAGATGCGCGACCGAATCGTGGACCACGACCTGGCCAAGTACAACTTCCTGAATTGCGTGCTGCGGACCACACTGCCCGTGGACAAGTTCTACGAAGAAACGGCGAACCTGCTTCCCGAACCGAAGGCTATTCCGCGTCCGTGACGTCCGCCGTTGCGTCCGACGGATACCCAATCAGGTAGGTGGTTGGGATCGGCGCGAACGGCGCCCTCACCTCTTCGGCTTCCCACACGTAGTCATCGCCCAGGCCCGCCGTGAGTGCGCGCAGGTCGTCGGGCGAGTACGTGCGGAGCGACGACACAATCCCATCGAAGACCGTCACAAACGGAAGCAGCGGCACAAGATACGCCCAGAACAGCCGTGTCCAACGGAAGGGGCGGATGAACGGAGCCGACAGGAGGACCATGGTAAATGCGGGCAACATGCAGAGCACGCCAAGGACGCTTCGGTGGGTGAACTCGAAGATGGCGATTCCTTGCCGCTGGGCGACGGCGTCGGCCAGGATTTCGCGAGCAGCCGTTGGCGGGAAATGGTGGAACGACGTGAACAGGGTCCGCAACCCGGTGAGTTCCGCCGGCACCGCCGTCGCGTCCACGGGATCTGGATGGGCGCTGAGTGCGCCTTCTGCCGCCTCGCACGCCCGCTCCAGGGCGGGCCGGTTCGGATGCCGATCGGTTAGACAGACCGGAATGGCGCCATCCGACCCGACGGGCGCGTGCAGGCGCCTCCAGGGACCACCCCCGCCCGAGCACAGGTCGACGATGCGCCGCGCTCCAGTGCGCGCGAGCGCGGTCCGCAGAAGGGGTGCAACGGCCTTGTACTGGCCGGTCAGGTCCTGTCCAAAGCGCAGGAAGTCCGTGACGCCTTCGCGTAACGAACGGGGGCACCAGGATTGGTCGTGAATCTCAAACAGGTGAAAGCGTCTCATAGGACCTCGGCGAGATGCGCATGTCTGCAGTTTCTTGTCAGGCGCTAAAGCCTACCGGGTGGACGGGCGCACGTCAAGCCGGGCGTTCGCGCCGAAACGGCGTCCGCGCGTCGGAAGAACGCGAGAGGCTGCTAACATGGATGGGGAGGATGAAAAGGGATAAGAACGACCCGCCGTTGCCGGCAGGTTGAGGTGCCCTATGAGCATCGAACTCTGAACTCTATCTCTCCTCCCATCTCACGTTTCGGAACTTGGCGCCGGCGCAGCCCCAGGCGTAGAGGGCGAAGGCGCCGCTTGAGTGCGTGGCGTCCTCGAGTTCGAACTCCTGCTCGTCGTCGAGGAAGATGGCGATGCGGGAGCCGTCGAGTTCGACGCGGAGGGAATACCACTTGTTTCGGTCGTACGCGCCTGCATTGGCGGCCAGGAGTTGATAGGAATCGCCATCCTTACAGGCGAGGGCGTGAAATGCACGTTGGCGGTCCATGGACCAGACGTAGTGCTGGTCGGGGCCGCCGAAACGGAACGCGACGCCGAGAGTGTCGTCGTCCGACGAAGCCAACTCGAGCGTCAGGACGCCGTCCTTCATGGGCGATTCGGCGGCGTAGATCCGAAACGAGCCGGCCCGTTCCATGGCGGGGTCCGGGTCGGTGGCGCCGCCTCGGTGCAGGTTGGACCGCTCCGTCAGGACGCCGCCGTCCAGTTGCCAATCGCTCTCGGAAGGAGTGGCGCCGGGTGAGTCGTAGGGGGTCCAAGCCGCGTCATCGAGGCGGATGATGGCGGGGTCCACGTCGAAGGCGGCCTCGACCGTCTGGCTGGGCGGCATGCCGTCGCGGAAGGCGCGGGCGGTCAGGGTGGCGGATTCCGTGATGCGGAAGGGGTCGGCGTAGCGCGTCGCATTGGCCCGTGGCGACGTGCCGTCCAGGGTGTAGCGGACTGTGGCGTCGGGGACGTCCGTTTCGAGAGCGACGACGATAGGTTCGGGCGAGGCACCGCCTTTCGGCGTGATAACGGGCGGGCGAAGGCCCCGTGGTTCCAGGGCGATGGTGGCCTTGATGAGGTAGCTGCACGAGCAACGATCGGTGGCGTCGGGCATGAGGATCATGCCGCCCACGGGCAGGGTGTTGATCCAGCAGCCGGGGCGGATGCCGCCGTAGTTCTCGACGCCGCGGTCGGCGGTGAGGTCCAAGTAGCCCAGCGTGGCCGAGCGGAACGTGAGCAGATGGCGTGAACCGGCGATGGTGCCGCAGCCGTAGGAGCGTGAAAACGCGAAGTCCTTCCGTTCACCCGTCAAGAGGTCCCACGCACCGGGTTGGGCGTAGATGGTTGTGTCGTTGAGGATGGGGCGTGAATCGTACCGGGCCTTGATGTCCCAGAGCGGCTCACCAGTGGTTGCACGGAAGGCCGACATCCGGCCACCCAATTCCGAGGCGAGCTTGAAGCGCGTGTTCTGGTACATCATGAGCAGGACGTCGTGCTTGGTGGAAAGCGCGAGCAACGTGCCGTATACGTCGTCGACCCGCCACGCTTCCTCGCCGGTGGCGGCGTGCAACGTGACGAGTTCTCCGAAAGGATGCTCGGTGGCATCGGCCTTCCTGCGGTCGCGCACGGCGATGGGGCGGTCGATGAAGTACACGCGACCCGCGCCGATGGCGATGGAGTTGTTCCGAATCGAGTGGGTGGGCGTGTACGTCCATTTCACGTCGCCCGAGTCGGGGTCCAAGACGAAAAAGAGCATGGATTCGCTGAAGAGTTGGCTCATATCGGATCGGCCATACGCGTAGTGGACCGTGTGTTCGTTATTGAAGACCGAGCCGTAGAGGTTCCCGTTCTCGACAGCTAGATAGCCCCAAGGCTTCACCGTGCCGTCCGGGGCGGTGGGCGCCTTGAACTCGGCCGTTTTCTTGCCCGTCAGCGCGTCGAGTCGCAGGCACCGGTTTTCGACGCGCACGAACAGGCTGCCGTCGGCGATGCAGAGGTTGTTGCCGGTGATGGCGGCGCCGTTCAGGTGTTCCTGGTCGTAGGGCAGCAGCACGTTCTCGATGGGATATTCCCAGACGACGTGGCCGTTGTAGGCGTCGAGACAACGCAGGCCGCTCAGCCCTTCGACGAAGAGCAAGCCGTTCCAGAAGAGGGGCGAGGGGCCGCGTCCGTGGCGCGAGGGCATAAAGAGGTCGTTGTCCACGAACCACAGCATGCCCAGGGGGCCCTTGACGAGGGCGTCGTCGGAGCAATTGGTGTTGGCGGGGTCCGAGTACAGGTGCGTCCATTCGCCCGCGCCTTCAAGGGGTCCGCTGACCTTGGTGTGCAGTTCGCCCGGCTTGCCCGTGCAAATGACGCCACCGTAGGGGCGTTGGATGCGCGTGAGTTCCGATTCGACGAGGACGGCCGATTCCGTCACCGACCGGCCGGAGACAACCAGATTGGCGAAGCGATTGGGCAGGCGCGTGTCGGCGGGGTCGCGCTGGAGCACGACGACACGGTTGCCGTACAGGCCGGCGGCGTCGAAGTTCGCTCGGGCTTTGCGTACGTTGTCCGGGTCGGAGTCCACGGCGCAGACGTACAGGTCGGTTCGTTGGGCGAGTTCGTAGGCGAGGCGGCCGTCGCCGCATTCGATGTCCAGGCAGTAACCCTTCGTGATGCCGGTTCGTGCGACGATTTCCTCCGCAGCCGCGGCGAACGCCTCTGACTCCGCCGGGAAGGAGTGACGCGTGCGTTCGATGACGGCGGGTCTTCGGGCGCCCTTCGCGTCGAAGCAGTAGACTGTGCCTTGGTCCGTGCTCACCACGAGTTGGCCGTCGGCGGCCGCGAGGCCCAGGGGAAGTCCGTCAGTCTCCCTTGTCGCGACGATCTTGCGGGTCGCGGTGTCTATAGTGAGCACGGTGTTGGCGGTCGTGCCGAGAACCGCGATTCTTCCTGCCCCGATGAGGGACACGGCTTCGGACCCTTCGAGAGGCATCGACCATGCGGGCGAGGCCAAGCTGATGCGCGTGGTCACATTGCCCTTCCGATCGGCTCCCTGCTTCTCGACGAGGATGCCGGGGCGGTCGAGCACCCGGAGTTTCTCATCGCGCGCGTAGACGAGGTGATCGGGGAAGGCGGCCATTGTCGCGCATGGGATTCCGCGCGTCAGTGCCTTGCCATCGCTCGCGTCGTAGATGTCATGGGCGGCGAAGGTGCGGCCGTCAACCACTCCCACGAAGGGGCCGGAGCTGCCGGCGCGCTGTTCCTGCAAGTGGAAGTAGCGGAACGAGCCGTCCGCCGGGTCGAAAGCGGCCGGGACGGAGCGGCCTGTGGGCACCAGGAGCACGTCATCGGTCGCGGTGAGGTAGCCTTGGGACGAGACGCCGCTCTTGGCAAAGGCCGTTGGGTGGGGTTGATCCATCGCCATGTAGCCAGCCGTATCGTTGAGCCACAGGGCCTCGCCGGTCTCGGGATCGAGGGCGTAGATGTAGACGCCTTCCGAGGGCCAAATGCCGGCTGAATAGTAGACCACGTCATCCAAAACCGTCGGCGCGCCACGGGAGGGCCAGCGGGAAATCATGCGGCCGTTGCCGAGCAGCATATCGTCCATCGGGCCGCCCCGCTTCTTCCAGACGAGGGCGCCGGTTTTCGTTTTGAGGCAATAGAGATAGCCGTCGTCGCCGGCCACGAAGATCCGGTCCTTCCAGGCGGCTGGCGCGAAGCGAATGGGGGCGTCGGTGTAGAACGTCCACCGCTCTTCGCCCGTCTTCGCGTCGAGGGCGTAGACCTTGCCGTCGACGGAATCGCCGAAGATGACGAGGCCGTCGACAAGAACGGTGTGGGCGGCATGGTCGAAGGACATGCGCGTGTCGGCGCCCACCCACGCGGGCTGGGGAGGATGGGCCGGCCGATACGTCCAGCGAAGCTTCAATTTCGCAGGCAACGGGTCGGGCGTGTAGCCGCTTCGCGCGGCGTCATGGCGAAACTGAGGCCAGTCGGCGGCGAGCGTGGATTGGGCGATTGCGAACAGCAGGAATGGGACGACGAAAAGCCTTTTCATAGTGCCTCCGATGGAATGTTCCAAGGCTTGCGTTCAATGAACTGTAATGATAGTCACAGACGCCTCCAGGGACCACCGCCCCCGAACACAGGTCGATGATGCGCTGCGCTGCAGTCTCTTGTCAGGCGCTCAAGCCTACCGGTCGGGTGCAGGCACGTCAAGCCCGAAGGGAAAGTAGGGTCGAAGAAGGTCACCTCATGCCGGACCATGTACATATGATGATAGCGATTCCGCCGAAATATGCGGCTTCACAGGTTGTGGGGTATATCAAGGGCAAGAGTGCGATCCACGTGGCTCGAGTCTACGGCGGGAGGAAACGAAATTTCGTCGGGCAGCACTTGTGGGCGCGGGGCTACTTCGTCTCCACGGTGGGCAGAGACGAGGCGGTCATCCGGGAGTACATCCAGCGACAGGAACAGGAAGATCGCCGCGACGACCAATTGAACCTGGGCTAAACGGCCACCGTGAAGGTGGCCCCACATGCGGGAGCGCGTTAGCGCCCCGCACAGCCGCTTTGAGCGGCTCACAACATGAAGCCCCCGGCTGTGCCGGGGGATACTTACTCTGTCCCCAGGTCTTCCTTCCCCCATCATGATGGGGGTCGCATCAAACGATGCGGGCTCTTCCAACAACCGCGGAGGGGGCATCGTGATGCCGCAGTCCAAATGGTCCCCATATGTGTTGGATGGGCCGGGCTATCGGCAAACGAGGGAGGCCGCACCTATGCAATCCTCCGTTTTCCAGGCGATTTTAGTGCGATAGCCCTGCCGTCAATCCGCGATTCTGCGTATACTGCGATAACCCGTGGTATACTGGATTTTCCAGGTGGCACCAACGCTGGCGACGGCCGGGCGAAGGAGATGGCGCTATGCGGAAGGAATTGCGGATAGTCGGGATCGTATTCGTTTGCTGCGCGGGAGTGTTGCTGCTGGGTTGCCCGAAACCTCAGCCCGTTCCACAGTTCACGGCGAATGTCACGACCGGGGACGCTCCCCTCACGGTTGAGTTCACGGACCTGTCGGTCAGCGACAGCCAATCCAAACCCATTCTGACGTGGTTCTGGGATTTCGGTGACGGCGGTACCAGCACGGACCAGAATCCGACATACATTTACACAGAACCGGGGGTGTACACGGTTGCATTGACCGTGGCAACCCTTATCGACGCCCAGACCGAGACCAAAGTGGGGTACATCAACGTAACCTCGCAACGCTGGACGTTCACCTTTGGTCATGACGGCACGGACGACGCGTGGGGCATCGTGCAGACGCCTGACCGGGGGTACGTGGTCGGGGGCGCGACGACTAGCTTCGGCGCGGGCGGCAGCGACATGTGTCTCGTTCGAGCCGGAGCAGATGGCGTGTGGGACTGGTACAACACCTACGGCGATGTGGGCAACGAGGAGGCCCGATCCGTTCGCCGAGCACCGGACGGGGGGTATGTGCTCTGCGGGTGGACCGACTTCAACACCGCAGGCGGCGACGACATGTATTTTGTGAAGACGGACAGCGGTGGCACGCAGAGCTGGGAGGCCCGGTTTGGCGGACTCATGGATGACCGGGCGCGCGATGTTCAGCCGACGACGGACGGCGGCTACATCCTCGCGGGTCGCACGCGATCTTTCGGAGCAGGGGGATCGGACATGTACCTGGTGAAGACCCTCGCCGACGGCAGCGAAACGTGGGCGTTCACGTTCGGATTGGCGCAGGACGAGGACTGCTGGGCCATTCAGCAGACTGCGGACGAAGGCTACATCCTGGCCGGATCGTCCATGTCCGTGATCCCGGGCCGCATGGTGGTGTACGTGGTCAAGACGCACGCCAATGGCATGGAAGACTGGACGTATACCCTCGGCGTGGCCGGACAGGACCAGGCGGCGACCGCCGTCCAGCAGACGGCCGATGGCGGGTACATCTTGGCCGGTTGGACGACCAACGGCGCCGGCGGGCGGGATATGTTCCTGGTCAAGCTGGACACGACAGGAGCCTTCGAATGGCAATCGCCGCTGGGCGACGTGAACGACGACGAGGCCCATGCCGTCGAGGAACTGCCCGCGGGCGGATACGCGCTGGCCGGGCACACCCGGTCCTATGGCGCGGTCGGACAGGACATGATTCTCATGTTCACCGACGCCGCGGGCAACGCGACGGGGTACCAGCTCTACGGAGATGTGCAGATCGACGTTGCCTGGGCCATGGTCCGCACGATGGATACGGGCTACGCATTGGTGGGGCGGACCACCTCGTTCGGCGTGATCAACGGGGATATGTACATCGTGAAGACCGACCCCAACGGGCTGACGCTGCCGTAGCCCCTCGTCGGAGCCGATGAATCCTAGCGCCCGCGGACCGGACACGGTTCGCGGGCGTTCGCGGTGTGACAGGCGGAGGGCGCGGGCCGCTACGGCACGGGGTCTAGGTTGGCGCGTACGGCAGCCTGCAGCTTGTTTGCCAGCTCGACGCGGTCGTCGGCCGCGACGGGGGTCTTCCCGTAGGTAAGAATGGCCTCAAATCCCGGCATGGAAAGGATCCGGCACACGTAGGGGAGCACAGGTTTCACGGGACCCCACAGTTCCAGTTCTTCCTGGGGCAGCTCGCGCTTGGACGTCAGGAAGTACGGGTCAGGTCCATATAGAATCGATTCCGATGGCTGGGGGTAGCCGTCCGGCGTGGTGTAGGTGAATGTCGCGTAGTGGACCGGGCGCTGGTCGTCGACCGCGTTCTGCAGCAATGCCGCCCTGAACCGTCGCACGTCCCTGCCCGGTGAGATGATGCCTTCCGGGAAGAACATCACACCCTTGCCTTCGGCCATCGCCTCCGACATGCGCGCATTGATCCGGGGGACTTCGTCGCTATTGCGCCGGTCCACCCAAATGACGTTGCGGGCGCGCATGAAGGATCCGATGACGGGAAACTTGCTGACTTCCTTCATGCCCACGAATACGGACGGGAGCACACGATTCAATGCGAAGGGGTCGAGCCACACCACGTGATTGGCCACGAGCAAGAAGGGCGGTTCGGGGGCCTTGCCCACAACTTTTAGCCGCATGCCCACGATGGTTGTGATGCCGAACCCCCAGAGGCCGCCGATGGAATGGGCAATCCTGGCGTAGGCGGCTTGGCTGACAAGACGCACTGGGACAATGCACCAGAGGGCCAGATACAGCCCGGTCGTCAGTAGCACCATGGCGGCAAGCCGACACACGATCCGCACCCAGCCGGTGACGGTCCACCAAGGGGTTACGACGGATCCGCCAGCCTCAGCGCGGACAATCGAATTCGGCAGTGGCTTCGCGATCACTTCAGGATAGCTCTGCTCTGGACACACTATTCGGGCGCTCCTTGCATTCGGGGGAAGAACGTACATCACCCGTGAGGAATTTCGGCACATAGCCGGTCGGACGGGGCCGAACGCTGTGGCATTGCCTCTATGCAATGCACTGAGTTAGACCCGCGAGGGCATACAGGGGTTTCGAAACCCTATGGAACCAGGGCCATATAGGGGGCGGTCGCGAACCAGAGAATGAGGTAGATCACGTACAGAATCCCCTCGCCGATCACGGCAAGCGGTCCGTCGCCTAAGTCTATGAGGTAATCGGGGATAGAAATATTCAGAAAGTCGAACATGGTTCACAACTCCTTTTCCTGGCATGTACTATACCATATTCGCTGGGGCTCGTGCCGTTACGTTCCTGGACTTCGTGAGTACTGTTAGTGGGGATTAGGGCCGGCGTTTTGAAATCGGCCGGGACATTCGGGTCCAATTGGCTCCTTGCCTCGATCTGAGTGCGTCGACGGTGCGACCCCATCCGGCCTCGATATCGGCCCAAGACAAGGTGGGAGTGTCGGATCACCACCTTCGAGACGGGACGATTCCAGGGAGACCGTGTTGGTATGAGAAGTAGGATGACTCGGCTCGCCCGTGTGGGCGGGCTTCTTGTGTTGGTATGGCCACTCACGGCGGTTTCGGAGCCGATCAAGGGCCCCGTCCGCCTCAGCGAAGCGGAGCAGCAGGCCTACCTGGCGCACGTCGAAGCGTGCTTGAAGTGGCCCGATCCGGAAGATCTTCCCGTTCCACCCGACGGCTGGTATTCGCTTGAGTTGGGTGGCGACACCATCGACGTGTTTCGAGACGAGTACGGCGTCCCCCACGTGTTCGCGCCGTCCGTCGCGGCCGCATTCCGGGCACAGGGCTACGTCACCGGCGAGGATCGGTGTATTCAGGTGCTTGAGCGCCGTGAAGCCGTCATGGGCCGCCGGTGCGCCGCCCAGGGCGACCGGGGCCGTTCGCACGACATGCGGATTCGTACCGAGGGTCGCACCATCGACGAACTGAACGGCTTAGTCGACAAGCTGCGGCCCGACCAGCAAGTGGCCATCGACGAGTACATCGTAGGACTCAACGAGTACTTGCGCCGCAATGCACCGCGAATCCCGCCCGTGGAACGCCATGAAGTGGCAGCGGGGGCAGTGTACTTCCTCACGCGCATTGGCAACATCAACGATTTCGACCTGCAGTTCTACGAGCTTACCTCGGTTGTGCGTTTCCTTCGCGGCGAGGAGTTCATGCGCAACATGCTGGACGACTGCCTGCCCCGCAACGTGGTCAACGCACCGACCACCGACCACAGTTACGACCGCCAGCAGGCGCAAGGTGCCGCACCGATGCAGAGCGCGTGGCAGGGCGATCTCCACTTGGACGCCATGCAGGCCATCGCGGCGTTCGACAAGGAAGCTGACGACTTCGCTCTGAAGGAGGGGTTCTATCCCCAGTTCGGCAGCCAGGCGTGGGCGGTAGCTCCGAAGCGCAGTGCCAACGGCAACGCCATGTTCTTCGGGTGTCCCCTCATTGGCTACAGCGTCCCGTGCGACTGCTCCGAGATCCACCTATGCGCCCCCGGCCTCAACGTTCGAGGCCTGGCCTACACAGGCGTCCCCGGCGTTGTCATCGGACACAACGAACGGGTCATCTGGAGCAGCACGTCCGGCCTCCTCGATCAGGTGGATATCTTCGTCGAAGAACTCAATCCCGACAACCATCTTCAGTACAAGCACAATGGCGAATGGAAAGAAATGGAGGTCATCGAGAGCCCCCTCGTCATGAAGCAGGAGGACGGTTCCATTGCCCTGGAACCCTACCGTATCTACCGCACGGTTCACGGCCCCGTGGTGCATTGGGAGGACCACAGTCACAAGGCGTTCTCCAAGTGCAACGCCCAGACAGGACTCCAGCCGCAGTCCTTCTGCGCCTTCACCGACCTTGATTTCGCGAAGGACCTCAACGACGTTGACAAGGCGCTTTACGAACTCGCCAGCGCGCACAACGTGCTTGCCGCGGATGTAGACGGCAACATTGGCTACTGGTTCACCGGCCGTTTCCCCAAACGGAAGCCCGGACAGGACGGGCGCTTGCCCGTGCCCGGCACAGGAGAGTACGACTGGCTCGGCTTGATCGCGGGGCCGGACATGGTGAAATCGGTCAACCCGCCCGAGGGGTGGTTCGGCGATTCCAACGGCAAGCCGGGCATCAATGTCCACGGCTGGTGGCCCGAGGTCCCCTGGGGGCTTGCGATCCGAGAAGGGCTGATGAATCACAATCCCATCGACTGGGAATCCTTCGTTGGCCTCCACCGGAAGAACGCCGAGCACTACATGTTCGGCCCGTATTTTCGTGACTACCTGGTGGAGATCGTCAAGGAACGGAACAACGGCGATCCCCTCATCGATCAAGCATGTGCGCTGATCGAGAATTGGGACGGCGCGAACCTGCCGGGCACGTCTGCCGTGCTCCTCTATGACGAGTGGGCTATGGAGACCCTGATGGAACTCTTGTCGCCCGACTTCGAGGGCCTCGTAGAACGTAGCCTCAGCACCCGAAACCTCCAGCTATTCGGCCTCCTGGCATTCCGGGTGTTGCAGCCTGAGAAGTCCGGCGTCCGGCTCAAGCAGGACTATCTACACGGGCGCGACCCCGGCGAGATCACGTACCGGTGCTTCCTTCGGGTGCTGAAGAAGCTTATCGCCGAGCATGGGGCAGACCTTGAGGCTTGGCCGTATGAGCCTCGGATTCGCGACATGAAGAATGTCGGGAAGATTCGTGACCACAACATGGCCGGGACGTACTGGATGGCGGCGGAACTCAGCAATCCCATGCGCGTCATGACCATGCTGCCGCCGGGACAATGCGAACTGCCGCAATCGCCTCACTTCAAGGACCAGTTCGAGCTATTCTACTTCTACCAGCTCAAGCCGACCCGCTACATGCCGGAGGATTTCGGCCGGTAGGGTTCGTTGTCCAGGGGACGCGTCTGATCGAACCGAGACGGGAGGATGCCGCGCCGAATGTGCCACTCAAACCGAAACGCCGAAACAGCCGGTCCGCGTCGGACCGGGCAGACCAGAAGGGCCTTCCTGAAAACGGCAGGACTGACGGTGGGCGCCGCCGCGTGTGTCTGGGGCCGGGACGCCGGCGCGTACGCCAAGCCCAACATCGTCCTCATCATGGCCGACGACCTGGGCTATGGCGATCTTGGTTGCTACGGCAACGACCGAATCCGGACGCCCCACATCGACGCGCTCGCGGCTTCGGGGGTGCGCTTCACCGATTTCCACTCCAACGGACCCGTGTGCAGCCCGACACGGGCCGCGCTACTGACGGGTCGCTACCAGCAACGGTGCGGGCTTGAGGGTGTGGTCACCGCCAAGAACCATCGTCATACCGGCATGGCGCTTGAGGAGACGACATTTGCCGAGTCCTTGAAGCAGGCAGGATATGCAACCGGGCTGTTCGGGAAGTGGCACCTCGGATACGACGTCGCCTTCAACCCAATTCATCAGGGATTTGACGAATTTCGGGGATATGTCAGCGGCAATGTGGACTATCACTCCCACGTCGATCAGGTGGGATACGAAGATTGGTGGAACGGGCGCGAACTTGCGCCCGAAGCTGGCTACAGCACGGACCTGATCTCGGCGCATGGAGTGGACTTCATCGAGCGCCATGGGGACGAACCCTTCTGTCTGTACCTGGCGCATGAAGCACCGCATTACCCGTACCAAGGCCGCCAGGACAAGGCCGACCGCACGGCCGGCAAGCCCCGACCCGTCCACGAGGGACGCCAAGACCGGACCGGAGCGTATCGAGAGATGATCGAAGCCATGGACGAAGGGGTCGGCCGCATTGCGGCGGCACTGGGCCGGCTGAACCTGCTTGAACGGACATTCGTGTTCTTCTGCTCCGACAACGGCGCCGGCAAAGAAGGCAGCAATGCACCCCTGCGCGGCAGCAAGGGCTCCTTGTGGGAAGGTGGCCACCGTGTCCCTGCCATCGCCTCTTGGCCCGGCACGATCCCGTCCGGACACACCGTGGACGATGCGGCCATGACCATGGACCTCTTCCCAACGTTCACCGATGTGGCCGGGGCTCCCACCCCGGAAGGATTGGACGGCATGAGCCTTCTACCCCTGTTGCGCGACGGGCACGGGCTACCGGAACGGACTCTCCTCTGGCGGTTTCGAGGTATGAAGGCCGCACGTCGAGGGTCACTGAAGCTCGTCGTCGAACCTGGCCCCGGCGGTTCCCCCCAGACCCATCTATACGATCTGGACGCCGACTTGGCCGAACAGGAAGACCTGAGTACGCGCCTCCCCGAACAGGTGACCTCCCTCAGCGAGGAGTTGGCTGATTGGGAGGCCGACGTCGATGCCGGCGTGACGCCGCGAACCTGATTGGATCGGCGTTGCGCGGTTGCACATAACGTGTCATTGCTGCCAGAATTGTCCCAACGACTGCTTCATCGGGAGGAGAACAACCCATGGCGAACCAGCCCATCACGATCATCAACGTGATTGCTGTAGATGAGAAAGACCAGGACCGGCTTGTGACGACCATCGCGGACGCGTGCGACACGGTCATGCGGAAGCAGCCGGGGTTTCTCTCGGCACGCGCGTTCAAGAGTCTGGACGGATGCCACATCGCCGTGCAGGCGGAGTGGGAAAGCGTCGAGGCATTTCAGAACGGGTCCAAGAATCCCGACGTGCTTGCGACCATGCGGGCCGTGGCCGAGGCAGGGCAGCCGGAATGGCATCTGTACGAACGCGTGTACGCCGATTCGGGTGAGTGACCGGTGCGGGCCGTCGTCAGGCGGGCATGTCCATACTGATGTCGAACCGTTTGTAGGCCCAGGCGCCCGAAGGGATCACGACCAGAGACAGGGACGTCAGCACGATCCAGCCCACAATGCCGCCCACAACCAAGGAACCGCCCGTCGCGTAGTAGCCTAGCGCGCCAATGCCCGCCGCCACGGCGCAGCATCCTAACGCCACCAGCGTTTTCACCATCATCATCAGCAAGTGGCGGCCGAATGCCTGGAAGTCGCCGGGACTGAAGACGGCCTGCCGCGTCGGCCAGAGGAGGAAGATCACGTTTTCGGTGCCGAACAGGATGATGTTGACGGGCACTGCAAACGCAACACACAGGGGCAGCAGTTCGGGGGTTTGTCTGACGTGAGCCACAAACCCGAACCCGAGTGCTTGGAACGCCGTGCAGATGAGTATGGGCACTGCGATCTGACCGGCCATCAGGGCGGCTGGAGGGAATGGCATCATCTTGATCCAGTCCATCTGGTCCACATCGGCACGGAAATCGAATCGCAGGGTCATGGTGAGGATGATGGTCAGCCAGATCATGCCGCCCACGAGGGCTGGCAACAGTTTCTCCAGTTCGCCGCCCCGCACGGCCAAGGGTCCAATTACGCCAACGGCCATGAACACGGCCAGAATGAGCACGCTACGCGAATTGCGCACGGCGTTATTCAACTGCCGCCAGACAATGGGGCCCGCGCCGCCCAGCCAAGGCAGAGGGGGGATGCGGCGTTTGGCCGTGGTTGCGCCGGTACCGTGGCCCATGCCGCTTCGTTTCACCTGCTCCAACCGGCGCGACATCTTCTGACTCACCGACACGGCGGTATCGCGGTATTCGGCGTCCAGGTAGATGACCAGGATGAAGAGGGCGAAATCAATGGCCAAGGCAGCCGCGCCCCAGCCCAGAAGATCCGGAAACACCCGTTGCGCTGTCACCACTCGCGCAAAGGGCTCGAAAGGAATCAACAGATCGCGCAAAGGCGACGATAGCCGTGCTTCGCGCAGCACTTCAACGAAGCCCCGATCCGCGCCTTCCGACACCGCCGGTCCGACGGCCGTGGCCACCACGATCAACAGTCCCAGCAGCAGGAGCTTACGCGCCCGCGTATAGGCGCGTTCCTCGATCATCTGACCGATCAGCAGTACCGCCGTGGTCAGCAAGTTGACGAACATGAACGAGAGAAATACGCCCACGTAGGCCGATTGAATGGGAGCGCCGAACCGAACCATGATCACCGTGAAGATCAGCGAACTGAACAGCGTTCCCACCAAGCTGACGAGTGTCTTGAAGGCCAGCAGTTCGCGCCGGCCGAAGGGGCCCGCGAAGAGGA
Organism: bacterium; assembly: GCA_024231375.1. The sequence continues at coordinate 35,960 of JAAEQP010000472.1, forward strand.
ACGCGACCTCGGCGGGGTTGAAGAAGATGGCGCGGTCGCCCAGGGATGTGAACAGCGTGATGGCGGTTAACCCCAGCACGCCCAATGGAAAGAACAGGCGCAACTGAGCCGGGTCCTGACCCTCCCCTTTGAAGGCCAGCACGAGGCTCGGCGCGAGCCATAGCCCGAACATGCCCAGGCCCACCAGCGTCATGATGACGCCTTTCGGCGTTCGAAGACTGCCCCCCATGCGTCGGAAGAGACCGCGCACTCGTAGGCGGAGCAACGTGAAGAGAGCGGGATGCATCAGGGCCATTACGCGTCGTCCTCCGAATCAGACGATACCCCCGCCTCGGAAGGGGTCGCGCCGCCTTCCGTCACCCGGAAGAACACGTCCTCCAACGACCCACCGGCGTCGGCGAAGCTCTCGCGAGCTTCGTCCATCAGTCCGAAGAACCTGCATTGTCCCTTGTGAAGGATCAGCAGATGCGTACACATGTCTTCCACAAGCTCGAGCAGATGGGAGGACACCACGACGCACGCGCCGGCTTCGGCGCGCTTCAACACGGAGTCTTTCATCGTCCGGATGCCGCGCGGGTCCAGTCCCGTATGCGGTTCGTCGAAGAGGATCACAGTCGGATCGTGGAGATAGGCGCAGCAAATGGCCACTTTCTGGCGCCTGCCACGGGACAATTCCTGGGCCAGGGTGTCGCGCTTCTCGATCAACTCGAACTTGCCAAGCAGTTTCTCTGCACGTTCGGACCAGTCCGTGAGCCGGTACGCGGACGCGATGAACTCCAGATGCTCCCATACGGAAAGCTGGTCGAACAGTTTCGGGTCGTCGGGCACATAGGCCAGTTGGTACTTGGCGGCGATGGAGTCGGCGGCTATATCATGGCCGGCCACCTCGATGCGGCCGCCCGTCGCCGGGATGATGCCCGCGACAGAACGGAGCGTCGACGTCTTCCCCGCGCCATTTGGGCCCACCAGCCCCAGAATTTGCCCGGGCTGCACCTCGAAACTCAGATTCTGGACCGCTACGGTCTCGCGATAGCTTTTCTCGAACTCGGATACCCGTATCATGTCGGGCGTAGGGTCCCCCGGCACGCTCGATACGCGAGCTACCATCGCTCACGCCGCTTATCCTTGAGGCGGGAGGCTATACATATTCCGCTCGCCGGCTCATCC
>JAAEQP010000473.1 GCA_024231375.1 bacterium
GTTTGGCCTCGTGCTGAAGCTGCGATCCGGCATAGGTCGGGGAGCAACGGCACGGGGGACGGCGTCTTTTGGGGCCGTTTTTCTACCAGGCCGTGGGTGTTGGTGCGCGCGTGTGCGTCGTTGCGCTCATTTCGCACTCGCCAATCTGGCGAGGAAAGGAATCAGCAATGATTCGAGCTACGTCCCAGCCTACCGTTCGTGAGGAGTTCGCCGGCGTCAAATGAACCGGGAACGTGCGGCCCGTCGATCGAACGACACGGCGTCAGGAAGTCTGGCTTCCGGGTATCCAGCCTTCCGGGACTTGAACGGCTACAACTTCGCCGCGAACGCAGATCTTTCCATCCACCGACACGGTGGCACTCACGACAACCTTGCGCCCCCTGATTTCCTTCACGGTTCCACGGATCTCCAAGGGCACGTCCAACGGTGTTGGACGGACGTAGTCCACGTGTAGCGATGCCGTGGCACAACGAATCGGCGGGGCCGTGTCCATGGCGCGCTGCTCGGCTCGATACATCGCCGCGGCAGCCGTGCCCGTGCAGTGGCAGTCGATAATCGACGCAAGCAGGCCGCCATAAACGTAGCCTGGAACTGCCATGTGATAGGGTTCTGGCTGAAAGGTGGCAACCGTTTCCTCGCCATCCCAATAGCTCTTGACCTTGAGGCCCTGTTCATTGAGCCGACCGCAACCGTAGCAATGGCTTACTTCGTCTGA
>JAAEQP010000474.1 GCA_024231375.1 bacterium
CATTCATTTCTTTTAGGAGGGTTTGGGAACGAGCGAAAACGGGGACTGTACCAAGGGAGTCCGCCACAGGCGGACGAGACGGGACTGTCCCCGCTTTCGCTGTTCCCTCCGAGGACTTCTATGACCCACTTGCATGTACATAGCCATTATTCGCTGCTGGAGGGGGTCGCAGGGGTACGCCAACTGGTGGCGCGGGCAGTGGAACATGGGATGAAAGCGCTGGCATTGACGGACACGGACGCCATGCATGGCGCAATTCCCTTCTACAAGGTAGCGCGGCACGCGGGCGTCAACCCCATTCTCGGGGTGCAACTGGGCCATGCAGTGGTGTTGGCGCGGGACCGGGCGGGATACAGCGCCTTGTGCCGTATGGTGACGGCATACCGGTTGGAAGATGAATTCCGGCTCATCGACCATGTGGACGGGGCCCATGTGCTGGTGCTCACATCGGACTACGAACTGATCGGGGAACTGACAGGATGCGGCATCGAACCGTTGGTAGGCATCACCCATTCGGGCAGTAGCCGGTCACGGTATCAGGCGGGACGGTTGCGCGAATACGCCATGCGAAAGGGGTTGCGGCCGGTGGCGGTGCAACCGGTGTATTACCTCGACAAAGCTCATGCCCGCATCCAACGGGTCCTGGCCGCCATCCGCATGACGACCACAGTGGACGCCCTTCATGCGCGGGATGCGGCGCCACCCAATGCGTGGTTCCGGTCGCCGAAAGAGATGCGATCACTCTACGGCGAATGGCCGGAGACGCTGGACAACCTCGAATGGGTGGCGGAACAGTGCGACATCGAGTTGGAACTCGGGACGCCGCTGTTCCCGGAAAGCGAGTTGCCGGAGGGAGAGACGGCATTTTCGTGGTTGTGGAAACAGACGTTCGACGGGGTGAAGGCCCGGTACCAGCCGTTGACCCCGGACGTCATCGGCCGGATGAAGTATGAACTGGACGTGATCGGGAAACTGGGGTTCGCTCCGTACTTTCTCATCGTGGCGGACATTGTCCGGTATGCACGGGACCGGGACATCCCGATTGTGGGCCGGGGATCGGCGGCGAACAGCCTCGTAGCCCATGCCCTGGGCATCACCCGGGTGGACCCGTTCAAGTACGACCTCTATTTCGAGCGATTCCTCCATTTGAAGCGAAGCGATTGTCCGGACATCGATCTGGACATCTGCTGGCACCGGCGCGACCAGATTATCGACTATGTGTACGACCGGTACGGAGCGGACCGGGTAGCCATGATCTGCACGTTGAATACCTTCCAGGCGCGGTCGGCGCTACGGGAAGTGGCAAAAGCGATGGGACTGACGGACCAGGAAATCGGCGAGACGACACGGCATCTCCCCCACTACCGCGCAAGCGATGTCCGGACGGTGGTGGATCATCTGCCGGAATGCCGCGGACTGCGCATGGACGAGGAACCCTTGAAGTCGATCCTGGCGGTGAGCGAGTTCATCGATGGATTTCCGCGGCATCTGTCGGTTCATCCGTGCGGGGTGGTGATTGCGCCAAGGGCGTTGACGAATTTTGTGCCGCTTCAACGGGCCACAAAAGGCATCCTCATCACGCAGTACGACATGGGACCGGTCGAGGATCTGGGGTTGGTGAAGATGGACCTGCTGGGCAACCGGTCCTTGACGGTCATCGACGATACCGTGGCGAAGGTGTGGGAGAACCGTGGCATTCGAGTGGATGTCGAGCAAGTGCCGGACCCGGACCCATTGACGGCCGACCTGATCCGGGAGGGCCGGACGCTCGGATGTTTCCAGATCGAGTCGCCCGCCATGCGTGCGCTGCTCCAACACACCCAGGCCGACAACACGGACATGCTGATCAAGACCCTGTCGCTGGTGCGGCCGGGACCCTCGGGCAGCGGGATGAAAAAGCGCTTTATTGACCGGCGTTTGGGTAAGGAAGAGACGGTGCATCTGCATCCGTCGCTCGAACGGGTCCTGGGCGACACATACGGGGTGATGCTGTATCAGGAGGACATTCTGAAGGTGGCAAACGCCATCGCGGGCATGGACCTGGCCGAGGCCGACCTACTGCGGCGGGCCATGTCGAAAAAGCGGTCGCAGCGCGACATGGCGCGGAGTATGAAGACCTTTCTGGAAAAGGCGCACGCCAACGGGATCGGCGAGGATGTGGCGGAGACGATCTGGGGCCTCATCGCAAACTTCGCGGAGTATTCGTATTGCAAGGCCCACGCGTCAACCTACGGCGAGATCGCGTACCAGGCCGCTTATCTGAAGGCCCATTTCCCGGTAGAGTTTCTATCGAGCGTGTTGTCGAACCGGGGCGGGTTCTATCATCCGGCGGTGTACTTGGAAGAGGCGAAACGGTTGGGGATTCCGGTGCGGCCACCGGACGTGAACCGGAGCCAGGTCGGATACGAGGTGGAAGGCGATGCCATCCGGGTCGGATTCGTGGAGGTGGGGCATGTGACGCAACCGGCCATCCAGGCGATGCTGGATGCGCGAGAAGAGGGGCCGTTCCGGGGGCTGACGGACCTGATGCGGCGCACGGGCATGGGGTTCTCGGACGCGGAAGGCCTCATTCGGGCAGGGGCATGCGACGGGTTTGGCCTGCCGAGGCCCATGGTGTTGTGGCAACTGAATCTGTTGAAAGGCTCGAAGGCGACTCGGACGAATGGTTCGGAACCTGACAGCGAACTGTTCGCGGACGACGGGGTAGCGCAGCTCACGCCGCGGCTACCGGACTATTCGGCGCGAAACCGGGCCGATCTGGAATGGAAGGCCTTGGGGTTGACGACGTTTACGCACCCCCTGGCCTATTACCTGCCGTTGTTGACGGAACGGACGCTGGTATTGAGCACGTACCTTAAGGAATACACGGATCGAACGGTGACGCTGGCGGGATGGTTGATCGCGGAACGCCGGGTGGGGTTGAAGGGTCGTGGG
>JAAEQP010000475.1 GCA_024231375.1 bacterium
GCAGAAACGGCCCAACGCGTTACCCGGGTGCCACAGCGTGATCGTCTCGGCGTCATGCCCGAGCCAGTCGCTGATGTACCCCATGCCCAGCCCGAGATGCTTCGCGAGCAGGCACGTCAGCGCTCCGTCCACATCGCCTTCCAACGCTACCACGCGTCCCTCTTCCGCAAGCCGCGCCATAGCCAGGTACGGCCAATGCCCGATCACGTTCGGCAACTCCGGCCAGCATCGCACGGCCAGCGCATCCAGATGTTCGTCATCCATCAGCGCACGCATGGCCAGGTAGTAGCGGCTGTTCACCGCCAAGTCATCGTCACCAATGCCGTCTTCTGCAGGCAACCCCAGTCCCTTCACCTCGTCCACATCTTCGCCCACAGCGACCTCGTCCTGCTCCCGAGCAAGCTCGATGAATTCGTGCAATCCGAAGTGGTGCAGCTGCGCCCCGAGGTCACGATTCAGAGCGCCCGCATCGACCTGCATGTTGATGAACCCCGGCGCGTGCGCACCGACCAGGCCGATCGTCGAGTCGCGCAACGCGCGCGCCGTGTACGTCAGGCGAATCGCCTGCGTCAACTGCCGTCGCGTGGCCTCTTCGTCCGGATGTCCGTACGCCAACTCGAAAGGACGTCCCAGTTGACGGAATA
>JAAEQP010000476.1 GCA_024231375.1 bacterium
ACGGTTCGCGTCGCTCTGAACACGGAGGAAATGTCGGTAGGGCCGTTCAGTGGCGCGTTCTATCTCGGGACCACATGCAAACGCGTCCCGTGGCTGCCGTGCACGGTAAAGGCGTCGGTGAACTCTTTCTTCACTGTCACACCCTCGTCCTTGTCGTTGCTGCGGCTCAAGCCGGGAGACAAGGTCCTGGGCACGATCACAGTGGAGGCGGATTGCCCCATCGAGATTCGCGAGTTGGCGAGCAGCGCGGGTGACATAGCGGCCGTGTTGAAGCCGGGAGCGCGTCCCAACGCGGCCGTTGTCGAGGTAGCCATAGCGGAAGGGGCGGAAGTCGGGAAGCGGGAGGAACAGCTCAATTTCACGGTCGCGTCTGACGAGAAGTCGGTGCGGCACACGACGCGTATCCACGGCGTGTTGCGCGGCGCGAACCAAACCAGGCAGGAATCGGCAGCAAGTCAGCAGGATGGCAAGGAGACTCCGTCGGGGTAGACGCGTTGCGGCGCAATGCGTATGTCATCAACTGGGAGTCGCGGCCATTCAAGGAGAACAAGCGAAGATGGCATTGTTTGGAAAGAAGGAACCGTCCCTTCGTGACAAGAAATTGGCGATGGGGATAGGCGAAGGAGAGCCGGCGGCGGCCTCCCCGGCTTCGCGTCCCGCCCCGCAACCGAACGCGGGAGCAGCCCCGGACGCGCGGCCTTCGGGGCCGTCTCAGGCCACACAGACCAGTCCACA
>JAAEQP010000477.1 GCA_024231375.1 bacterium
CGATGAGCACATCATCATGCGTGAAGATGACGTGCTTGCGGTGATTGAATAGTCTGGGATTTCCATGCACACGGGAACCGTGTGAATCCGGTTTGAGAAGGAGAATGGATCATGAGTGCTAAGCAACTCCAGTTCGGTGAAGAAGCCCGCCGCGGCGTGCTTGCCGGTGTTGAGAAGCTGAGCAAAGCTGTGAAGTCGACGTTGGGCCCGAAGGGCCGCAACGTAGTCCTGGACAAGAAGTGGGGCGCTCCCACGGTGACCAAGGACGGCGTCACGGTAGCGAAAGAAATCGAGCCCGAAAACAAGCACGAGAACATGGGCGCGCAGATGGTCAAGGAAGTCGCTTCCAAGACTTCCGACGTCGCTGGTGACGGCACCACGACGGCGACCGTGCTGGCCGAAGCCGTGTTCCGCGAAGGCCTGCGCAACGTCACCGCCGGCGCGAACCCGATGGCGCTGAAACGCGGCATCGAGAAGGCCACGGACTGCGTGGTGGAAGCGCTTGCGAAGCTCAGTAAGCAGGTGAAGGACGATTTGGACGTCATCAAGAACGTGGCGACCATCTCGGCGAACAGCGACGCCGAAATCGGCAACATCATCGCCGAAGCCATGGACAAGGTTGGCAACGACGGCACGATCACGGTCGAAGAGGCCAAGAGCATCGAGACGACGCTGGACATCGTCGAGGGCATGCAGTTTGACAAGGGTTATCTGTCTCCGTACTTCGTGACGGATTCCGAAGCCATGGAAGCGATCCTTGAGGACGCCTACATCCTCATCCACGAGAAGAAGATCTCGACGCTGAAGGATCTGCTGCCGTTGCTCGAGCAGATCGCCAAGAGCGGCAAGCCCCTCCTTATCCTCGCCGAAGACGTGGAAGGCGAAGCCCTCGCCACGCTCGTGGTCAACAAGATTCGCGGGACCTTCCAGGCTGCGGCCGTGAAG
>JAAEQP010000478.1 GCA_024231375.1 bacterium
GTGGGAATCTGGACGTGTCCCCAGTTCCTCCGGGCCGATGCCGACAATCTGCCGCCGGAGGTGGACCAGCCCGGTCGATACGAGAAATTCATCGACGGTCATCTGCTCGATCTGGCGGGCATGGGGTTCACGGAGTTTCTGCTCGAGCACGTTGCCCAAATGCGCGAGCGCTACCATGCGGACTGGTGGAAGTACGACCAATTGCTCTTCACTGAGGAAACGCGCCACGGCGTCATGAAGAACGTGGTGGCCTTTGAGGACGCGATCCGTTCGGTACGCGCGGCGCATCCCGACTTGATGATCGAGAACTGCCAGAGCGGCGGGCGCATGATCAACGAGTTCACCGTGCTGGCCACCCAGAACCAGTGGATTCGAGACGGTGGCGACACCGGGTTGGACCACGCCCGCAGCATCCTCCGCGATGCGCTGGGAGCGGTAGAGTTCCTGCCGCCGTGGACCTGCAACCGATGGACGAACAACCCGGACCGGAACGACGAAAAGAACCACGAGTTCACGCGCATGTATTGTCGGTGCGCCATGCCGGGGACATGGGGGTTGGTCGCGGATCTGGGCAAGATTGAAGAGAAACAGCGCGATGTGATCGTAAGCGAAGTGGCCCACTACCGTCGCCTGAGCGAACTCAAACGCGATTACCTGTACGACGTGCATTACCCGGAAGAAGGGCGCGCCGCGGCGGGTATTACGTACTACGACGCATCAGGCACCCGTGCCGGGGTGCTCCTGTGCCGATGGGACGCGGACGATGCGTTCAGCGAAACCGTGGTGCTGGACGGGTTACGGCCCGATGCGCGGTATCGAGTCGAAGACGTGGATTCGAACACGGTCACGGAACTTGCGGGCGACGTGCTTGCTGAAGATGGTCTCATGGTCGCGTTCGGCAAGAAACGGATGTCGGCGCTGTTGTTCATCGAGGCCATCGAACCTCAGACGGGAGAGTAGAAGGAGATGCAGGCGAGACGCCCGCGCTACGGAAGATGGGGCCGAAGATGACGGGAAAAGAACGCGTGTGGACGATGATCGAGGGCGGCACGCCGGACCGGTTACCGCTCATGCCGATCACGATGATGTTCGCGGGCGGCCTGGTGGGCAAGCCGTATCGCGAGTACGTAGCGGACTACCGCGTGCTCGCCGAGGCGCAACTGCGCGTGGCCGAGGAATTCGACTTCGACTACGTGTCCGTTATCTCGGACCCGGCGCGAGAGGCGGCGGATTGCGGGGCGTCGCTGGAGTGGTTTGACGATCAACCGCCCGCCGTGGACGAGCAACATGCGCGGCTGTCCGACCCTGGCGATTTGGCGGGTCTCAAGATGCCCAACCCCTTGGGCGGGGGCCGCATGCACGACCGGGTCAACGGCGTGGCCTTGCTGAAGGAACGGGTAGGCGAGGACAAGGTCGTCGAAGGGTGGGTTGAAGGTCCGTGCGCCGAGGCATCCGACCTGCGCGGCATCAACCGCATCATGATGGACTTCTTTGAACGGCCAGACTTCGTGCGGGACCTGTTCGAATTCGCGGTTGACATGGGATTGGCCTTCGGGCAGGCACAGCGCGACGCGGGGGCGGATCTCATGGGCCTGGGCGACGCCGCGGCATCGCTGGTGGGTCCACAGGTGTACGAGGAATTCGTGTGGCCCTATGAGAAGCGGCTCGTGGACGGGTTGCACGACATGGGGCTCAAGGTGCGCCTCCACATCTGCGGCGACACGCGCGCGATCCTCGACGGCATGGGACGTCTTGGTTGCGACATCGTGGACTTGGACTACATGGCGCCCTTGTCCGAAGCGCGTGCCGCCATGGGCGATGGGCAGGTGCTGCTTGGCAACCTGGACCCGGTGGCGGTGTTGCGGAACGGAACGCCGGACGCGATCACGCACGCAGTCGGCCAATGCCACGCCGAGGCGGGTTCCCGCTACATCGTGGGCGCCGGGTGTGAGGTGGTGCGCGACACGCCGCATGAGAACCTGCGGGCCCTGTGCGACTACGCGCGGGAGCACACGCCCTGAGGCGGCGCCTCCACGCACACCCTCCCCGGTAGGTTCTTGTGGAACTGCGCATTGTGCAAGCTCCGTTAATGATGCTAATCTGGCGGCGGGAACCATTCACTGACAGGGAGAAGAATCGGTATGCGTACGAGAATCCTATGCACAGCAGCGGTGCTTTGCGCTGCATTGGCGTTGTCCGGCTGCCCCATGTTCGCTACAAACAACGGAGGACTGGAAGCCAGCGACTTCGAGCAGATCAGCCTCAGTGGATTCGACGCGGCCGACAACGCCGCGGACCACAATGACTATGCCTGGGCCATGGAGTACTTCGAGCCTGACGGTAAGGCGCAGGGCCATCTCTATGTCGGCACGGGCAACAACATGCTCGGCTTGGTGATCTCGGGCATTGCGACTATGGCCGGGGATGGTGAGTTGGCCCAAGTCTCCATCTATCCACCGGAGATCCGGCGGTACCGGCCCGACGTCTTCATCCGCGAATGGGAACGCGTGTTCGACTGGCGCGAGGAAGAAGCGCCCGACTTCAAGACCATTGGAGTCAGATTCCTGAAGACTTACCGCGCCCAATCCGACGGTGTGAATTACCTGTACGCGGCCACCTTCGGCCACGAGGCCAAAGTGCTGCGATCGGCCACTGGCGACGCAGGTAGTTGGGAAGTGGTTTGGGAATCCGGCACCGTGGGTTCGGTGCGGTGGATGGAAATCCACGGCGGTCTGCTCTATGTGGGAACGGCCAACGACCTGCCGGTGGGCGAGAAGATCGGCAAGATCTGGTACACCGACGGCGCTACGTTTATGCCCTATATGGAAGACGGATTCGGCAACCCCAAGAACTCGGCCATCATGAGCCTGATCTCGTACAACGGCTACCTCTACGCCGGTACGCAGAACCAGGACGAAGGCTTCGAGATCTGGAAGATGCTTCCGTTGAAGAGTGGCACTGCCGACCCAGCCGACAAGTGCGCCCCCGTGCAGGTTCTCTCGGGCGGCGGCAACGATTCCGCCAACGAGTCGGCCATCATGCCCTGCATCTACAACGGCGACCTCTACTACGGCACCATGATCTATCCCCATAACTGTCTCTTGAAAGGGTTCAAGGGCGCCGAAATCCTCCGTATCCACAC
>JAAEQP010000479.1 GCA_024231375.1 bacterium
GGCGTTCTATGAGGTGCTGCCTACCGACCTGCATGTGGCCATGTATCCGGGGGTCGCGCCTGCGCTCATCGTGGTCGGTCTGCTCATGATGACGCCGTTGCGCAAGGTGAAATGGGAGGACATCACCGAGAGTCTTCCCGCCTTTCTCACGGTAGCCATCATGGTGTTCGGATACGCCATTCACGAAGGCATCAGCGTCGGGTGCGTCGCCTTTGTCGCCATTAAACTGGTGACGGGACGGGGTCGCGAAGTACACCCGCTAATGTACGTCATTGGTTTGGCCCTAGTGGCGCGATACGCGTTTCTGACCTAGTGGACGGGGAAGCGGAGCAAAAAAGGGACTGACGCAAGCGAGCGAGTCTTCGAGCGAGACGGGTCTGTCCCCTTTTTGCGATCATGCTCCTGGAACCTGGGTCGTGATCGACTGTCAGACGAGGGGAACCGCATATGTCCGAGAAGGTCGTCATCGGCGTCGATTTCGGTACGCAGAGCGCGCGTGCCGCGGCGTACCGTGCCGACGGCACACCCGTTGCCCAGGCGAGCGAAGCCTACCCGACCAACTACCCCGGCCCGAACCGCGCCGAACAGAATCCGGCGGACTGGTGGGCGGCTGTGTGCCGCGCCGTGCCGCGGTGCATGCAGGAAGGCGGGCTGACGGCGGATGACGTGGCGGCAATCGCGTGCGACGGCACGTCCTATACGGGCGTCTACTGTGACGAAACGGGTACGCCCCTTCGGCCGGCGTTGCTCTGGATGGACCTGCGGGCCGGGGAAGAGGCCAAGCGTGTCGAGTCGGAAGATCATCCCGTGCTGGACCACTGCGGCCGCCGGGTGTCGCCGGAATGGCTGCTGCCCAAGACCCTGTGGATTCAGAAACACGAGCCCGAGGTGTATCGTGGCGCAGCGCGCATTGTGGAAGGCGTCGATTGGATTGTGTATGGCCTGACGGGCCGGTGGGTGACGGCTACGGGCAGCGCGGCGGGGAAACGGCATTGGACCCCTGAGAACGTTTGGCCTACCGATTTCTACGACCGCCTCGGGGTGCCGGACCTGGTGAACAAGAGTCCCGACGAGGTGGTGTATGTGGGCGACGTGGTGGGTACGTTGTTGCCCGAAGCCGCCGACGCGCTTGGACTGTCGCCCGGATGCGTTGTGTCTCACGCGGGCATGGACGGATGGACGTCGCCCATCGGCAAGAATTGCTTCGCGCCGGGTTGCGCGTCGCTGACGCTGGGCACGTCGACGGTCGTCATTGTGGAGACCGACAAACCGGCGATTATCGACGGCGTCATGGGGCCCTTCCCGGAGGGCATCCGGCGAGGTTGGAGCGTGTACGAAGCGGGGCAGACGTCCGGCGGATCGACCGTGGGGTGGTGTCTGGATCTGCTCGGCGCGAAGGATAGCGCCGCGTACGGCGCTCTGGAACAGCAGGCCCGGGCTTTGCCGCCGGGTGCGGATGGCTTGGTGGTGTTCGACGCGTGGCGCGGCAACCGGACGCCCTATTACGACCCGAATGCGCGCGGCACCATCTGCGGATTGACGCTCGACCATACGCCGGCCCACATCTACCGCGCCGTGTTGGAAGGCTGCTCCTTCGCCATCCGCAACGTGGCGGCCACGCTCAATCGCGGGCTGACCCAGCCGGTGACCGAGTTTCGCGCATGCGGCACAGGTGCGGGCAACGCGCTGTGGACCGAGTTGATCGCCACCATCACCGGGTTGCCCGTGCTGGTGTCGGCGGAGAAGCATGCCACGTGTCTCGGGTCGGCCATGTGCGCGGCGGTGGCGTGCGGGGCGCATCCCTCGATTGAGGCGGCCGCCGAAGCGATGCAGCCCACCTTTGAAACCGTAGAGCCGGTTCAGGGGATAGGGGTGTATGACGACTATTTCGCGGCGTACGTGGAAACCTACGCGCAAATGAAGCACACTATGGGACGGCTCGGGGAACTTGCCCGGGCCGCGTCGGAACTTACGAACCGTCAAGGAGGCTAATCCGGTGACCCGTGCCGAACTCGCCAAGATGATCGATCACACGCAACTGCGGGCCTATGCGACCCAGGAGGATATCGTCGAACTGTGCGACGAAGCCTCGTTGCACGGGTTCGCAAGCGTGGCCATCAACCCCGCGTGGACCTCGTTCTGCGCGAAACGGCTGGCGGGCACGGGTGTGGCCGTCGACCCGACGGTGGGGTTTCCCCTGGGCGCGAACACGGCGCGCATCAAGGTGGAAGAGGCCCGCGAAGCCGTGGCGAACGGCGCCAACGAACTGGACATGGTCATCAACATCGGCGCGTTGAAGTCCAAGTATCCGGATTTCGTTGAACGTGAGATCGAGGCGGTGGTGAAGGCCGCTGAGGGGCTGCCGGTCAAGGTCATCCTCGAGACCAGCTATCTGAGCAAAGAAGAGAAGGTGCTCGTGTGCGAGATGTGTGTGCGGGCGGGCGCGGCGTTCGTGAAGACGTCCACCGGGTTCGGGCGTGGCGGCGCCACGGTCGAAGACGTGGCCCTCATGCGCCAGGTCGTCGGCGATAGACTCGGTGTGAAGGCCGCGGGCGGCATCCGGACGCTGGCCGATGCCCTCGCCATGATCAAGGCGGGCGCCAACCGGGTCGGCACCAGCAGCGGTATCGACATCCTCGACGAGATCCCTCCTTCGTAAGGACCCCCCGCTCATTGGAGGCCGGTATGGACGATGTGAGCGACATCAGATCGCTGTACAATTCCGATCCGGACCGGGAAGAGGAACGTCTTCAACGCCATCAACTGGAATGGGACATCACGTGGCGCTACCTTGATCGGTACCTGCCCGCCGGGGGGCGCGTCCTGGAGATTGGCGCGGCGACGGGCGCCTACACGGTCGAACTCGCGACGCGGGGATTCGATGTGGTGGCGGTGGACCTGTCCGACGTGCTTCTTGCGCGCAACCGTGAACGCGTTGCCGAGGCCGGGGTCGAAGACCGCGTCACGTTTCATTGTGCCGATGGCCGCGACCTGTCGGGCATCCAGGACAGCGCGTTCGATGCGGTCCTGTTGATGGGGCCTTTGTACCACCTCGTACTGGCTGAAGACCGGACGCGCGCGCTCAACGAAGCCGTCGGCAAACTGGCGCCGGGCGGTGTGCTGTTCGCGGCGCATCTGTCGCGCCTGGGCGTGTTGACCCATCTGCTGCGCAATCTGCCTCATTGGATCGACGATGAAACCGAAGTCCGTTCGTTGATGAATAACGGTACGGACCCCATTGAGAAGCCCAAGGGCTACTTCCGCGCCTACTACTGCACGTTGGACGAGGTCGTGCCGTTCCACGAAGCGGCGGGTCTTGAGACGTTGGTGTTGGCGGGTGTGGAGCCCGCGTGCGGGTATGACGACAGCTACAACGGGTTGAGCGGCGAAAGGCGCGCGCGGTGGTTGAACCTGCTGTGCGAAGTCAGCGACGATCCGTCGCTCGTGGCGAGTTCCATTCATCTGCTGTATGTGGGGCGGAAGGGAAACGCGTAGGCGCGAGGTTCACGAAGAAGGAAGGGTGCGTCCGGGGTCTTCTCCTTCAGCCGCGGATTTGCACAGATGGACACGGACGGGATGGAGACTTCGAACGGAAGATGTGGCTCGGTCAGAGCGCGCTCAAGAGACCGCGACCGGCCACAACGGAGTCCAGGTTTCGTACCAACGCCTCGGGCAACGGCCGTTGCCGGTCCAGCAGCGTCGCAGGCTTGACAGGGTGTAGCCTTGTGGCTACAATCAAGGCATGGTAGAGATCCGGAAGACCGATACCTTTGCCAAGTGGCTGGACCGCATAGCCGACATCCAGGCACGTGCCCGCATCTTGGCGCGCATTGACCGTCTGGCTGATGGCAATCCTGGCGACGTCAAGTCTGTCGGGAAAGGGGTTTCGGAGATGCGGATCGATCATGGGCCAGGTTACCGTGTGTATTTCGCGATGCGGGGACGTGAGTTGATCATCCTTCTGGCAGGCGGCAGCAAGCGCAGCCAGGCGAGGGATATCAAGACAGCCTTGCGTCTTGCGCAAGACCTGTAGGAGACCGTTATGGGAAAGACCGCAACAACTCGCTACGATGTCGCTGAACACCTTCGCACTCCCGAGGAAATGGCCGCTTATCTGGAGGCTTGCATGGAAGAGGCTCAAGGCGATGCCGCGTTTGTCGCCAAGGCCTTGGGCAATATCAGCCGGGCAAAGGGTATGTCTCAAGTGGCGCACGACACCGGTCTTTCGCGAGAGAGTCTCTACAAGGCGCTCTCCGGAGAACGTAACCCCAGCTTTGACACTATCCTCAAGGTCATCGGCGCCCTCGGCTTGAAACTGCACGTGGA
>JAAEQP010000480.1 GCA_024231375.1 bacterium
GGCGACTTCGCACGCACGCCGGTTCCGCAAGGGACGGGCGCTGACATCGGGGCATACGAATCCAAGCCCTAGTAATCGGTGTCTGCGGTGGTAATCTCTTGCCACGACTGAAATTATTGAACATTTTGCTATAGCTGACACCGATACGAGTTCCAGCAACGTCAACGTTGTCAGGCAGTCGCTCTCGTGCTACACTCGTTTCCCGAAACTGTTCGCTGAACTCAGTTAGGGGGGTCCTTCATGTCAGCCCGATCCGTCCGCCTTTCCTCGCGCTCCGTTGCTCTCTTCCTTGTTCTTCTTGCCACAGTCATCTGCTCGTCAACATCCTTCGCCGCGCCACCCGGCGGCTGGGGCACCATCGAAACCGCCGGTACCGGCACCGATCAGATCACCCTGGTTAACCTCGGCGGCTCTCGCTACGAAATGGGGTACTGGTACGGCTACCTGCTTGGCAACCAGATCGGCGACTGCTGGGCCAATTTCAGCGCCTACGCCGCTGCAGGCGGCATCACGGAACCCGTCTACCAATTCGCCATCGCGTCCATGTGGCAGAGCGCCTATTTCGACACCGCCGCCTGGAACTTGGAATTGCAGGGCATCGCCGCCGGCGCCGCCGATGCGGGCCGACCCGACGTCACCTACGAATCGCTCCTGAAGATGCAGGTCATCCCGGACATCTCCGAGGTTGGTTGCAGCCTCTTCGCCGCGTGGGGCGCCGCTACCGCAAACGGCGAGACCATACAGATGCGTAACCTCGACTGGACCATGGATGCAGGCGTCCAGAACTGGCCCATCGTCGCCATGTACCACCCCACCGACGGCAACATGCACGCCGTAGTCAGTTTCGCGGGTATGGTCGGCGTTTCCGTAGGCGGCATGAGCGGATACGGAATCGGCATCAGCGAGATTATGGGCCACTTCGGCGATGCGGAGTCCCTCAACGGGATCCCCTTCCCCGTGTTGCTGCGCGATGTGCTCTACCACGACACCAGCTTGGCCGAGACGCTGACTCGCGTCCGCAACGCCACGCGTACCAACCAGTATCACTACGCCTTTGCCGACCCGAACGCCCCTGATCCGAAGGGCCGCCTCCTCTTCACCAGCGGC
This sequence comes from bacterium, assembly GCA_024231375.1. The sequence goes on from JAAEQP010000480.1 coordinate 1,108, forward strand.
ACGCGTTGCGACGAATACGGCGACGTGCAGATCGTCAACCACCCGGTGGTCACCCCCGCGCCATACCACGAAGCGCTTAACGACGTAATCTACTGGAAGAACCACAACGGCCGCGACAACGACGTGGTCCATGACGCCATCGCTGCGTGCTACGGCACCATGGACGCCGCGGACGCCATCGGCATCGCACGCATCGCAGGCGTGAGCGGCACCCTCACGAGCATCATCTATCACAACAGCGCCAACGCCTTCTACGTGGCTTTCGCCAATGGTCTCGATCCCGCGCAGAATCAGGGCTACGTCTACTTTGAACTGCCCCCGGCCGTGCTGGCCGTGTCCCCGTCGAGCCGGTCCGTTCCGTACACCCAGGGCGCCGCGACCTTTGGCATCACGAACGCCGGTCCCGGCGCGATGAACTGGACCGCCGTACCCAACGACACATGGCTCACGGTCCAGCCGCCCATCAGCGGGTCCGGCGATGCCACCCTCTCGGTGAATCACGCTGAGAATCCCTTCCCCTCGTCTCGTTCCGCCACCGTCACCGTCACGGCGCCCGGCGCCGAGAGCAGTCCTCAGTCAGTCACGGTGATGCAGAGCGGGAACAGCACGGTAGCCATGGCCGTCACACCCTCGGTGCAACCCGTGGGTTCCGACGCGGGCAACACATCGTTCCTCGTCACCAACACCGGCGGCGGCACAATGAATTGGACGGCGAGCATCACCGCGGGTAGTTCGTGGTTGAACATTGCCGACGGTTCCAGCGGTTCCAACGGCGGCCTTGTCTCCGTCGACTTCACCGCGAACACCCAAGGCACGCAACGCACTGGTTCCATACTCGTCACCTCTTCGGGCGCCTCCGGAAGCCCCAAGCAAGTCACCATCGAGCAGGCTTGCGCGACACTTGACGCGCCGCAGGCCGTCGCCGCGTCCGACGAGGCGTACCCCGACCGGGTCGTCATCACCTGGGAACCCGTCGCGGGGGTCAGCAAGTACCGCGTGTACCGGTGCGGAGAAGACGATTTCACCAAGGCCGCTCCCTTGGGATTCTGGGCGTCGACGACCTTCGACGACTGGTCCGCGGGCGTGCCGACCACAAAGGCCACAACGACCGACGGGTGCGGCGGCGTGACTGCGGGAGCAGCGACGTACGCCACCTATTACTACTGGGTCGTGAGTGTGAACGACTGCGGTGAAGGCGAAGCAAGCACCTGCGACGCGGGCAAGGCCGGCGCCGCCAAACAGGCAGCCGCCGTGGTGCCGACACCGGGCGGCAGCGCAGGCGCGGGCACATTTGTGCTGACAGCGGGACTGCTCGGGGCGCTCGCGTTTGCGCGCAAGCGGCGTGGTGCGATTTCGAGATCTGAGATCTGAGATTTGAAAGCCGATGGCTGATAGCTGGTCGCCGTGTTACACTATGACTTGAATCCGCTTCCATAACCTTGGGGGGTGTCTACATGCGAGCGCGTTCAATCTTCCGTATGGGTGTGTCCGGTTTGTTGGGTGTGTTTTTCGTCAGCATTGCGCTCTGGTGTTCCGGCGCGGCCGCTGTACCGTCCGGAGGGTGGGGAACCATCCAGACCGTGGGCACGGGCACCGACGAGATCACCCTCGTCAACGTGGGCGGCACGCGCTACGAGATGGGCAACTGGTATGGGTGGTTGCTGGCCGACCAAGTCGCCGACTGCTGGGCCGTGTTCAGCGCCTATGCAACGGCCAACGGCATCACGCCGGCCGTGTGCGACGCGGCCGTCGCCTCCATGTGGCAGAGCGCCTACTTCGACACCACGGCCTGGAACGCCGAGCTTCAAGGCATCGCGGATGGATGCGCCGAGGCCGGGCGTCCGGAAATCACTCTTCAGGAACTCCAGAGGATGGCGGTCATCCCCGACATCTCAGAGTACAACTGTAGCCTCTTCGCCGCATGGGGCGCCGCCACCGAAAGTGGCGAGACCTTTCAGATGCGCAATCTTGACTGGACCATGACCGCTGGTGTCCAGGATTATCCCGTAGTGGCCGTGTACCATCCCGACGACGGCAATACCCACGCCGTGGTGGGGTACGCCGCCACTATCGGCGCGGCCGTGGGCGGCATGAACGTCTCGGGCATCGGCGTCAGTGAGATCATGGGCCATTTCGACGATGCGGAAACCCTGGACGGCATCCCCTTCCCCGTCCTTCTGCGCGACATTCTCTACCATGACACCACGCTTTCGGCAGCGCTCACGCGGATGAGCACCGTCACGCGCACCAACCAATACCACTACGCCCTCGCCGATCCCAGTGCGTCCGACCCCAAAGGGCGTCTACTGTTCACGAGCAACACGCGCTGCGACGTATTCGGCGATGAACAGGTCATCAACCACCCGGCGGAGAGCCCCGACCCGTACCATGCGGTGCTCGACGACGTCGTCTATTGGAAGAACCACAACGGCAGCGGCAACCAACTGCTCCACGATGCCATTGCCACCCATTACGGCACGTTGGACGCGGCCGACGCCATGAGTATCGCGCGCACGGCGGGCGTCAGCGGCACCATCACCAGTATCATCTACCACAACAGCGCCAATGAGTTTTACGTGGCCTTCGCGGAAGATCTCGACCCGGCCCAGAACCAGGAATACGTCCACTTCAGCCTCGCCGAGTCTACCGGAATCGGCGGCGACGGCTACCGCACGTCCGTGGGCACGGGGGTGGATGAGGTACCCGTGGTGGTGACCAACGGCACCGCCTACGAAATGGGCTACCGTTTCGGGCAACTCATGCAATCGGAAATCCAGGTGTGGATACCCCAATTCCTCGCCTACATCCAATCCGAACCGCTCATGACCGACGCCGCGCTGGACGCCGCCTGGCAAACCACCGCGCCCCATACCGACGCACGGTACATGGAAGAGATGCTCGGCATCGCGGCGGGCGCCGAGGTCGATTTCCTGGACGTGCGGCGTGTCCACACCAGCATGCTGCTCGCGCCCTATTCGTGCAGCAGCGTTGCCGCGTGGGACACCGCCACCGTCGACGGCCACCTCTACCAGACCCGCGATCTCGATTGGAGCACCGACGCGGGCGCGCAGGACTATCCCGCCATCGTCATGTACATGCCCACGGAAGGCAACGTGCATGTGAACGTGGCCTTCGCGGGCACGGTGGCCTGCCACACGGGCATGAGCTACGCCGGCATCGCGTTGGCGGAGATGGGCGACTCGCCCAGCGGCGAGATGCCCTACGATCTGGACGGGACCCACTTCATGCCCATGTTCCGGGAGATCCTGTACGATGCGAACAGTCTCACCGACGCCGTCGACATCCTGACCAACGCGCAACGCATCAAACGCTACCACTACGTGTTTGGCGACGGCCGCAACGAACTCGCGGCGGTCAAAATCAAGGCCCATGCGCCTGAAACGCCGCCCGCCGATCTCATCATCTGGACCGACAACGACGCGACCGACGAATTTGCGCCGAACGTCATTACCGACGTGGTGTACAACGACGAAGGGCGCGGCGCCTTCCCGGCCATCCAGTCCAACCACGGGTCCATCGACGAAACCGTCATGATGACCATCGCCACCGATATCGCCACGTCGGGCGGCAATGTGGTCAATGTGGTCTACGACGCCACCGATTTCGAGTTGTGGGTCGCCTTCGCCAACGATATGGACTTGGCCTACACGCAACCCTTCGTTCATCTCGACATGAATACGCTGGACGGCGATGCCGATGGCATCATGGATCTGGTCGAAGGCACGGGCGACCCCGATGGCGACGGTACGCCGAACTACGCCGACACCGATTCCGACGGCGACGGCATCAGCGATGCAGCCGAGAACGACGCGACTGCCGGCACCGATGTAGACAGCGACGGAACGCCCAACTACCTCGACACCGATTCGGATGGCGACGGCATCGACGATGACGTGGAGAACGGCGCCACCGCCGGGACCGATGTAGACGGCGACGGCACGCCGAACTACCTCGACACGGATTCCGACGGTGACGGCATTGACGATGACGTGGAGAACGGCACGACCGACCCCTACGACCCCGACGACCCGCCTAGCACGCCCATGCCGCATGCGGCCCTGTTGGCGGCGGCCTTGGCCCTGATGGGCGGCGTGTTGGTGCTCAGGCGGCGCAGAGCGTAGCCTGCGCGTCGGTAGGGTCGACCTATGTGTCGACCGTCTTGGTGTCTGCGTGGAGCGCCTCATCCGGTCCAGGCCGCGACGGAGCGCGGCCCTACCACGGGGCGGTTCCAGTCGCGCGGCAAGCGAAGTGTGGGACCGGCGCCCTCCGTCAGAAGATCTCGCGCACGTACCCGTCCAGCTTCTCTCGCAGGTCGGGGGCCACAGCCCGTTCGAAGGGCCACGCGTCCGACGCTGCCAACTCAGCCAGCATGGCGCACGCCACTTCAGCCGTCCACGCGATCTGTTCACAGGACACGGCATCGAGGTTGCTGTATTCGGAGTGGTGGTACCAATAGCCCGACAACTGGGTCTTCCGATTAAGCCACAACCCCGGGATTCCGTTCGCCGCGAACCAGAACTGGTCCTGGTAGGGGCACACATCGCTCATCGCCGTGCCGAATTGCAGACGGTCGTCCACCACATCGCTCACATACCGCTCCAATTCCGGCGTCCCCGTACACATGACTTCGGACATACCCGAATGGGCGCCAATGCTGTCGAAATTGCACACGAAGTCTACGCGATCCAGATCGGTTATCTGATTCTTCACGTAGCGTCCCGAGCCTACTGACAACTGCTCCTCCGCGCCGAACCCGATGAATCGGATGGTGTGCGTTCGGGGCAGGTCGCGCAACCGACGCGCGCACTCGAGGGTGGCCGCGATCCCGCTGGCATTGTCGTCGGCGCCCACGCCTGCCGACACGGAGTCGAGATGGCCGCACACGACGATCACGCGCGCGTCGTCGCTGTCGCCGGGGAGTTCGGCGACTACATTCCACGACGTGGCGTCCTCCATTCGACCGGAACACGATAGCGACAGGCGCGTCGCCCCCTGGCGCGCCAGGTCGTAGGCGTCCATGAGCGAGATGTAGGCCATGGGTTTCTTGATGAGTTCCATGAAGCGTTCGCCCACGCCGTTGGCGATGGGCCAATCGGTCTGCATGCGCGTGTCGACAAACACCAACGCTTCCAGGTCGGATTCGTGCAGTTCCTGGAACACGTCCGCCGATTCGCCGTAACCACCGATGAACAGGCCCACCTTCCCGACCAGGTCGGTGCGTCGCAGACCCTTTTCCCAGTCCACCGGTTCGAAGAACACCAGGTCGCCTTCCACGCCGTCCGTGGCTGGGCTGTGCGTCACCTGCTCGGCCGCCACCGCCCGTTCGGTGCCGTCGCTCAGCGTGCAGGTGATCGCCGTTTCGCCCGGGAACCAGCGTTTGCAGTCAAAGGGCAGTTTCGCCACGTTGGACAGTCCGAGTTCGCGAAACCGGTCGGCCATGTAGTCGGCGGTTTGTTCCTCTTCGGGCGAAGCGGCCAAGCGCCGCCCCACGGTCGCGCACATGAATTCCATGTCCTGCTGGACGAATTGTATCCCTTCGCGGTCGGTCAGTGATCGCATGCAAACGGTCTCCTTCTCTGGGGGTCGCCGTGTCTCGCGGGCAAGTGTACCGGGTGGATGGGGCGGAAGGGAACCGTGACGCGCTGGGGCGAAGTCACCACGCGGGTGAACGCGGAAGAAAGGGATAGAGGGGCTGTTGAAGAAGTCTCGGCTCTGGCGCGTAGCCCGCGATAAGCGGGTACGTACCTCTTCCAACGGCTCCACTGTCCCGTCTCACTGCGATCGCTTGGTACAGCCCCGATTTCCTCCGCCCAGGACTTGACCGAGATCGATTGCAGGCCACTCAGGTGGGTGAGGCAGCACCCCAGCAGTTGAAGCTGGCAAACCGCGCCCCGCTGACGTAGGCCGTCTCGCTCGACTGTATACGGAATCCGCCCTCCTGCAACAGGGCCAGCACGTCACGGTTCAGGGGGCAGCCCCCAGCGAACCGCTTCCAGAGGGGA
>JAAEQP010000481.1 GCA_024231375.1 bacterium
GAGTCGCTGTTCTTTTTTTCCTGACCCGGCGACCGCCGAGGTCGACGCGCATCCCGTACCCGACGCTCGCCCGATCGCCGTAGAACCGGGGGAATTCGGAGGGCGTGGGGCTGGCCCCGAACACGGGTTCGGCGGTGAGAAAGGTGGTGCGTTGGCGGATTTCAAAACTCTGTTTCCACCGGTGCATGCCGAATACGTTGACGGTACCCGCGTCGGGCAACAGCACGCCGCCCAGCAACAGGAGCATGGTGGTTTTGCCGGCGCCGTTCGGACCGATCACGCACAGGACTTCGCCGTCGCTGAGTTCCACGTCGACGTTGTCGAGGGCCACGGTCCGGCCGAAGGCTTTTCGGAGTCCTTCCGCTTCGAGTACGACGCCATTGGCTACGGCTGTTTGCTCGGTCATGGTACTTCCTTTCTTTGTGGGAGTTGCTGCGCATCGTGTGACGTACCTATGCGCGTCCGGGTTTGTAGTGCGCCCTTTAGGGCGTTCTTGTCCCGGCCCCGAACACAGGAACGGCCTAAAGGCCGCACTACGAACTGAGAGGGCTCCTGCCAACAGGACGAGTCTCTGCGTGCGAGCCCGCACGCCCCTGCGGCACACCACCCCACCCGTCATTCCCGCGAAAGCGGGAATCCAGGTTCCTACGAAGTGCAGCCTCGAAGTGCCGATGGACCCCCGCTTTCGCGGGGGTGACGGGAAGGGATGGCGCTCTGCGCCAAATGCGTTTGTTTCTTCACTACTACGCATGGGACAACCTCCTGGGCACGGCGTTGTCGGTTTGGGTCAGGCGATAATGCAACTGTTCGGTCAATTCGCGGCGGAGGGTGGGTTCTTTGTCCCAGAGGTTGTGCAACTCGTGGGGGTCGTTTGCCAGGTCGAACAATTCACCAAAGGACGCGGGTCCGTCGACGGCCGTGTAGGTGGTCAACTTGTGTGTGGATGTGATCAACGTGCGCAGTCGGAGTCCCAGGTAATCCTCATCGTTTTCGACGATGACCGAGTCCTGAACCGTGTCGGCCGCGCCGGTGAGCACGGGCGCCAAGGACCGGCCCGGCCATGCGGGCGGTTGCTGAGGTGCTTCGGGCGAGGCGGGGCCTTCGGGTACGGGCACACCTGCGAGATCCATGACCGTGGGCGCGAAATCGAGCAGACTCGCCAGGGCATCGCTTTGCCGGGGCGCGATGCGGCCGGGACACCGCCAGATGGTGGGTACGCGGAGCAACCCTTCGAAATGGAAGGGGCCTTTGTTGAGCAGGGCGTGGTCGCCCATCATGTCGCCATGGTCCGAGGTGAACACCACGACGGTGTTGTCGGCGAGTCCTTGTTCGTCGAGATAGTCGAGCACGCGGCCGACGTGGTGGTCAACGAGCGACACCATGCCGTAGGTGTGGGCGAGGATTTCGCGGCGATGGGCGTCGGACATGGCCGTGGGGCGGTTACGGCCACTCAATTGCGGACAATCATTAGCTACCTGCCGGAAGAAGGGCGCCAAGTCGTCGAGTTCACCGTCCCGCGCGACAGGCGGCACCACATCGTCGGGCGAATACATGCTTGCCCATGGTTCGGGCACGTGGTACGGATGGTGCGGGTCGGGGAACGAACATTGCATGAAGAAAGGCGCGGACGCGTCGCGGTCGCGCAACCATGCCATGGTACGGTCCGCCACGTAGGCCGAATGATGGCATTCCGCGTCGAAGGACAGCACAGCGCAGTCCTGCGCGCCCAGAGGTGACGGATTCAGCCTGCGCTGGCGGATGACATCGTAGGCGTCGGGATGGTTCTGCTGGAGCCACGTCATGTAGTCGCCGCGGACGCCGTTGCCGTGGCTGATGGTGAGTTCCACGTGTTCGAAGCCGTAGTAGGGCGTGGGGACGTGATCCACCGTGCCTTGCTCCCAGGACGCCTCGCATTCGGGGAATTCGTAGGGGTCGGAGACCTTCGGCGAGACCTCGGGATGCAGCGTGTAGGGGGTGACGTGGATCTTGCCAACGGACGCGGTGCGGTAGCCCGTGTCGCGCAGGGCCTGGGTGATGGTTGGGATACGCGGGTCGAGGGAGATGCCGTTGGTGCGGACGCCATGGCCGCGCGGCGTCATCCCGGTGAGCATGGTCGACCGGCTTGGCATGCACAACGGATTGTTGACGTATCCGCGCGTGAAATGGACGCCTTCGGATGCGATACGGTCCAGGTTGGGGGTGCGAATGGCGGGGTTGCCGTCACATCCCATATGGTCGGCGCGCATCTGGTCGGTGCAAATCATGAGGAAGTTGGGTCTATCGTTGGGCATGGTTCCCTCGCTTCATGGTTAGAGGCCCCCCGTGCGTTATAGACCATGGACCCGGTTCCATACAATGGTCCTCATGTGCCGGTTCGACCACTCCGGCTGCGTGGATAGCATGATGGATTGGGGAGTGGAATGGGCGCGGCAGATTACACTCGGGTGGGAGGAAAGGCTGTCGGCGTTCGGCTGTCAGCTAAGAACAAGAGGGGAGATGACCGGCGAGGGCGCCGGTCCCACACTTCCTGATGTGGGGA